>CAZBDD010000368.1:0-2088 GCA_964490475.1 uncultured Desulfovibrionaceae bacterium | reverse complement strand
TCGGGAGAAATACACATGGGACGTAAATTGCATTTTGAAATTATGCGCTACAACCCTCTGGACCCACAGAGCAGGCCGCATTTACAATCCTTCTATTTGGACGAACACCCAAGCATGACATTGTTTGTGGCTTTAAGCATATTGCGTGAAACCCAAGATGCCAGCTTACAATTTGACTTTTGCTGCCGTGCAGGCATTTGCGGATCTTGTGGCATGGTCATCAATGGCAGACCTGGCCTTGCGTGCTCCACACAAACACGTGATTTGCCAGAACACATTGTCTTGCACCCATTGCCAGTGTTTAAGCTCATTGGCGATCTTTCAGTGGATACCGGCACATGGTTCCGCAATGTGGGCGCTAAGTTAGAAACTTGGATTCACAGTCAAAAACCTTTTGATGAAAATGCCACTGAAGACACCATGACCAATGCATTGGCCACGCATATTTTTGAGTTAGATCGCTGCATCGAATGTGGGTGCTGTGTTGCTGCCTGCGGCACTGCACGCATGCGTGAAGATTTTCTTGGCGCCACCAGCATAAACCGTATGGCCCGCTTTTACGTAGACCCACGTGATAATCGTAGCGAAAAAGATTTTTATGAACTTATCGGTAATGATCAAGGTGTATTTGGTTGTATGGGTCTTTTGGCTTGTCATGACGTATGCCCTAAAGGCTTACCATTACAAGATCAATTAGGTATTATGCGCCGTATGCTTGTGACGGAATCGGTAAAAGGCATTGTGCCTGAAAAATTGCGCCATCTTATGTCCTGCAAAGGCAATTGTCACCCTAAATAAGGAAAAAATCATGGCCTTATACACAAAAGAAGAAGCACTAGAGTATCATGCTAGCCCGCGCCCAGGGAAAACAGAAGTTTTACCCACTAAATCTTGCGCCAGCCAAAAAGACTTAACCCTAGCATATTCCCCCGGTGTGGCTGAAGCGTGCAAAGCTATTCATGCCGATGAGTCCTTAGTAGATGTTTATACCGGACGCGCCAACCTTGTGGCTGTGGTCTCCAATGGTACCGCCGTGCTTGGCCTTGGTAACATTGGCCCCAAAGCCGGCAAGCCCGTTATGGAAGGCAAAGGTATTCTTTTTAAAATGTTTGCTGACATTGATGTCTTTGACATTAACTTGGCAGAAAACGACCCTCGCAAGTTTTGCGACATTGTTAAAGCCATGGAGCCAACTTTTGGCGGCATTAACTTAGAAGACATTAAAGCCCCTGAGTGCTTCTTCATCGAAGAAACCTTACGCGAAGAAATGAATATTCCAGTATTTCATGACGATCAACACGGCACTGCGGTTATCTCTGCCGCTGGCCTTATCAATGCTTGTGAAATTACAAACCGTAAGATGGAAGAATGCAAAGTGGTTATCTCCGGTGCTGGCGCTGCGGCCATTGCCTCTGCCAATCTGTATGTGGAGATGGGCGTAAAGCGCGATAATATCTTTATGTTTGATTCTCGCGGACTTGTACACGCAGGCCGTACAGACTTAAATAAATACAAAGATGCTTATGCCCAAAAAGAAAATTGCACTTTGGAAGAAGCCCTCACCGGCGCGGATGTTTTCCTAGGACTTTCTGTTAAAGATCTTCTCAGTCAAGACATGGTAAAGAGCATGGCTAAACAACCTATTTTGTTTGCTTGCGCCAATCCTGACCCAGAAATTACGTATGCTGCTGCCAAAGAGGCCGTGCCAGATTGCATTATGGCAACAGGCCGCTCTGACTATCCAAACCAAATCAACAACGTATCTGGCTTTCCTTTCCTCTTCCGCGGTGCGCTAGACACTGGGGCAAGCCAAATTAACGAAGCCATGAAGATTGCTGCTGCTAAAGCTCTTGCAGCACTTGCAAAAGAGCCTGTACCCCAAGAAGTTAAAGATGCCTATGACGGCCAAGAATTTAGCTATGGCGTAGACTATGTCATTCCTAAGCCCTTGGATCCACGCATTCTTGAATGGGAGACCCTTGCAGTGGCACAAGCCGCCATGGATTCCGGCATTGCTACACGGCCTATTACCGATATGGATGCCTATCGTCAAAGCTTAAAAGAACGCGTGGCAAAGTGCCATAGCCG
>CAZBDD010000367.1:0-2109 GCA_964490475.1 uncultured Desulfovibrionaceae bacterium | reverse complement strand
AAAAAATATCATAGTTAACAGAAAGTGAGTAGCTTACTTTAATAAGAAACCTTTCTTGGGTAAAAGTACGTTGCAAATTTTACTGAATTTGTAAGTCAGTGTTTATCTTATGGATAAATACTGACTTTTTTCATAGTATTTAAAAAAGCCGTTTACAATAGTTTTTCAATGATTTATTATGAAATTATAAATTATTATTGCCTATAAAGATGTATTTTATAGGCAAAAGATAAAGTGCTTTATGGCACTGGTACGGTGATGTATGAAAAAAATAAATATATATGTGGGTTTTCTACTTCTAAGTGGTCTTTTTATGTTGGGGTGCAATTCTTCAGATGCAAAAAAACCACTACTTTTCATGGCTAAAGCTATGGAAACACAAGATAGTAAACTTTTTTTGGAACAAATAGATATGCAACGCTTTGCCTTGGCACAGGTTCAAGGAATTACAAAGGAGAATGCTCCCCTAAATACTTTAGATAATTTAGGGAAAATGTTAGGTATTGGTGGCATTAGTGACTTAGTGGGATCTGTGGTAGATGTGGAAACAGCCACTACAGAGTATTTTAATAGAGGCGTGAGCACAGGTGAACTCATTTTAGAATGTACAGCTAGCCAAAAGCCTTATTGTCCATGGGTGCCTGAGGCATTAAAAAAAGCTATTGTAAAAGAGCTTTCTTCCAAAGCTGCTGTGGCAAAGGTTACAACGCCAGCAGGCATGACATCTTGGATTGTTTTAGCAAAAAAAAATGCAGCTTGGAAAGTTGCTGGGCAAGCAGTGCTTGAAAATGAGGCTACGGCTTTGGCTTTGCAAGAACTTCCAGAACAAACATCAAACTCTGGTAAAAAGACACAAAGTAAAAATACAGATCCGTATGCCCCTGCACCTCCTCCGCCTGCTTCAGATGGAAAAGCACACTCTCCCTTGGTGGAGTTATAGGCAAGTGAAGGCAATGTTTTATGCAGAAAAACCTCTTGTACTTGCTTCTGCCTCGCCGCGAAGACAACTTTTTTTGCAAGAATTGGGGCTTGCTTATACTGTAGTGCGTCCTCATGGCATTGAGCCTTTGCCGGATTATAATGAAACACCCGAGAACTATGCAATGCGCGCGGCTAAGGTGAAGGCTACCTTTGTGGCAGAGCGGCATGGCGATGCAGTAGTTATTGCTGCAGATACTGTCGTAGCCTTGCATGGGAAAATTTTTGGCAAGCCAAAAGACGCTGAGCATGCCTTAGATATGCTACAATCTTTAGCTGGCAAAGGACATACGGTTATTTCTGCAGTGTGTTGCTTATTGCCATCAGGTAAAGAATTGCTTTTTCATGAAAATACCGAAGTTTTTTTTCATGACTGGAATGAAGATATTTTAAGAAATTATGCCTATTGTGGGGAACCTCTCGATAAAGCAGGCGCCTATGCCATTCAAGGGCAGGGGGCTTTTTTAGTAGAAAGTATACGTGGCTCTTGGAGTACGGTGGTGGGGCTTCCTGTAACACAATTGGTAGAAAAATTACTGCAAAATGCGTGTATAGCACCATTACAAATGTGTTAAGAGGCTAGCAATATAGCCGGGCTTATTGAAGTTCATTAAAATGCATCAAAAACTTTGGTATCCATTCGTGGGTGCAGGAGTTTATAAAAAAAGGGGGATATATGTCTGCGGAAAATTTAGTAGTTTTAGGCTTTGCAACAGTGAAAGAAGAACATATTGATCTTTTTATACGTGCTTCTGCTGATATGGTAGCCCTAACGCGTTGCGAGCATGGATGCTTAGGCTCGGTTGTACACCAAGATGTTAATGATACAAGAAAATTCTTTTTGCATGAAGAGTGGGAAAATAAAGAAACATGGACAAAGCACTTGCAACAACGTCATATTGCCATTTTTTCTGATTTAACTGCAACCATTGCGGGAGATTTGCAAATACGAAAGTTTAAAAAATATTCTTTTTAAGAAAATATAAAGAAATTTGTTTGACTTGATTTTTCTTGAGGGGGGAAGGGGAACTTTTACCAACGCCCAAAAGTTTCCCCCAGAAAAAGTTTGTAACTATCACTTTTTTTGTGCAAAAAAATCTGTGAGCAGTTGGGCACATTCAGCACTACGAA
>CAZBDD010000366.1:0-2121 GCA_964490475.1 uncultured Desulfovibrionaceae bacterium | reverse complement strand
GCTCCCCTCCACAACAAGTCATATGCTCAAAGCAAAACCTATTTTAATACTTCCAGGGTTGTTTCAGCAATTTGTAATTCTTCGTTGGTGGGAATAATTAATACAGGAATGCGAGATTCAGGCGTGCTGATAACTCTTGCAACCCCACGACGAATATCATTTTCTTTTTGGTCAAGTATGATGCCCAAGGGCTCAAGGCCATTGATAACACCTGCGCGCACAAATTCGTCATTTTCACCAATGCCAGCAGTAAATACGATGGCATCCACACGACCCAATAAAAAGAAATAGGCGCCTAATTGCTTTTTAATGCTACGGGTAAGCATGGAAAAAGCTAGTTCTGCTTTGGCATCGCCTGATTCACGTTTTGTGTGAATATCGCGCATATCACTCATACCGCAAATGCCTAGCAAGCCAGATTTTTTATTCATGAGGGTATCTACTTCTTGTGTAGATAGATTCAAGGTGTCCATCATAAAGGGCACAATGGCCGGATCAATGGTGCCACTGCGTGTGCCCATCATAAGACCTTCCAAAGGTGTGAGCCCCATGGAGGTATCGGCGCAAACGCCATTTTTTACGGCAGAGGCGGAGGAGCCATTGCCCAAGTGCAAGGTGATGGAGTTTAGCTCTTCTTGAGGCTTGCCTAAAAACTCTGCGGTTTTTTTGGCAATGTATTTGTGTGATGTGCCATGGAAGCCATAGCGACGCACCTGATGCTTTTCGTAAATTTCATAAGGTAAAGGATAAATATAGGCTTCAGCTGGCATGCTTGAGCCAAATTCTGTATCAAATACGCCTACGTTGGGCACACCGGGCAATAATTTTTCAGCCACTTCAATACCCATGAGGTTAGCAGGGTTGTGTAAAGGCCCGAGAGGAATGTATTTGCGTATGATTTCCTTAGCTTCTTCATCAATGCGCACAGGTTGCTTAATGTCTTCGCCGCCGTGTAAGACTCTATGCCCAATGGCTGAAATTTCAGAAATATCTTTAATAACTCCCTTATCTGCATCGGTAAGCAAGCGAATAACTTCTTCCATTCCTTCTATATGGGTGGGAAAAGCTTTTTCCAAAACAATTTTTTCTTCTTTGTCTGTATCGGGATAAAGCTTGTGCGCAAGTTTGCCCATGCTAGCCCCAATACGTTCTACAATACCGGAACAAAGAACGCTTTTATCATCCATTTCAAAAAGTTGGTATTTACAAGAAGAAGAACCAGCATTGATAACAAGGATTTTCATTTTTACCTCAATAAAAGTTATTTTTTTTCTGCGGCTGCTTGAATGGCCGTAATAGCCACGGTATTGACAATATCCGGCACCGTGCAACCGCGAGACAAATCATTAACAGGTTTATTTAAGCCTTGCAAGACGGGGCCAATGGCTATGGCATTGGCGGCGCGTTGAACGGCTTTATAAGTATTATTTCCTGTGTTTAGATCAGGGAATATATATACAGTTGCTTTTCCGGCCACGGCGCTATCGGGGAGTTTTGTGCGTGCTACATCAGGATCAATGGCGGCGTCAAATTGCAATGGGCCTTCTAGCAAAAGGTCGGGGGCCTTTTCTTTGGCAATTTTTACGGCTTCAGCTACTTTTTCCACATCTACTCCTTTACCAGAAGTTCCCGTAGAGTAAGAAAGCATGGCTACTCTTGGTTCAATGCCAAAAACCGAGGCTGTGTGTGCTGCAGCTATGGCAATTTCTGCCAACTGCTGTGCAGTGGGGTTGGGGTTCACAGCGCAATCACCAAAGGCGAGCACTCTATCGCTCAGGCACATAAGAAATACGGAAGATACAATGGAGCACGAGGCTTTAGTTTTTATAAATTCAAAGGCCGGACGAATGGTATGAGCTGTGGTATTCACTGCACCAGACACCATGCCATCGGCATGATTTTTATAGACCATCATAGTGCCAAAATATGTGGGGTCAGACATACGATCGTGGGCTTGTTCTTCGGTAATGCCCTTGGCTTTGCGTAAGTCATAATATGTTTGCACATAATCAGCATAGTCTGGAGATAGATTAGGCTGAATAATACGTGCTTTAGACATATCAAGACCCATTTCCGCAATGCGCTTTCCAATGCGATCCGCATTGCCAAGCAAAATAATTT
>CAZBDD010000365.1:0-2127 GCA_964490475.1 uncultured Desulfovibrionaceae bacterium | reverse complement strand
CCATGGAAAGGATGAACCGTTTTTATATTTTTTTTGTGTTGTGCTTGTGGCCTTTTGCTGCACAAGCTGCCATTGCCCCTGCTGTGGGTGGGGGAGATGTTAAACTTGAGCAAACCTCTCAAGAAAAAAAAGTAGAGCCCACAAAGAAAGCACTTCAAACCCCAGATAAAAAGGCTGAACCTGCTGCACAAAAAAATCTTCTTGATACGCAAATACTGCAAAAAGCACAAAAGGCCATTGAAGCTAAGGATTTTGTAAAGGCTTTTCAATTATTGCAGCCTTTAGCTAAAAAAGGAAATGCAGAGGCCATGTATTTTGTGGGGCGCATGTACGACGCAGGCGAAGGGGTAAAGCGTAGCCCAAAAACTGCTACCATGTGGTATGCCAAAGCTGCCAAAGCTGGTGACGTGAGCGCACAAAATAGTTATGGCGGCGCTTTAGCACGCGGACAAGGAATTAAGAAAAATACCCGAGAAGCAGTAAAGTGGTTTCGTAAAGCCGCCGATGGTGGACATGCTGTGGCGCAATATAATTTGGCCTATATGTACGCGCATGGTAATGGTGTTAAGAAAGATGAAAAATTGGCCATAGAATGGTACGAAGAAGCCGCTGAGCAAGGGCTCGCCGATGCGCAGTATTCTCTAGGATGGATTTATTTGCATGGTAAAGGCATAGAAAAAAGTGATGCTCGTGCGGCATTTTGGTTTCAAAAAGCTGCAGATCAAGAGCATATGCTAGCGCAAAATAATGTGGCCTTCATGTATGCAGAGGGTAAAGGGCATTCGCGTAATTATCCTAAGGCGTATGAATATTATAAAAAGGCTGCTGAAAAAGGCTATGCTTTAGCACAATATAATTTGGGCTTTTTGCTAGAGGAAGGCAAATTAGGTGATCCTGACTATGAACAGGCTGTAAAGTGGTATCGTATGGCTGCTGAACAGAATGATGCCGCAGCGCAATTTAGTCTTGGCTATATGTATGAAAGAGGCACTGGCGTAGCTAGAGATGTAAGCCAAGCAGAGAAGTGGTATAAACTTGCTGCAAAAAATGGCGACAAAACCGCTCAAGCAGTTTTGCGCCAATTTACTAAAAAACAAAAAAAGTAAGATTTAGCATAGTTATTTTTTTTTGAGGGGGAAAGGGGCACTTTTGCTTGCGCCAAAAAGTTACCCCTTTCCCCTCAAACTCCCCCCATCCCCTCAAAACGCGCTAATAAGTGCCATGTAGCGCTTGTTGGATGAAAGTGCTAGTATTATAGTTTTACCTTATTCTTTTTTTCTAAAGTATTTAAAGAAGTCTTTAGCTCTGTTGATGCGTGTAGTCATTTCAGTGGATACTGGTGGCCTTAGGCCATTTTCTATGACATCAATCTTATTTTTCAAACTTATTTCTTCTCTTGCAATATTTTCTTTAATCATGGCGATTTCTTCATTAATCACGGTTTTCCTATAAGAATCATTGGTGCTTTGCAATTCCAATTCCATTAAGGAAAGCCTATCATTAAGAATTGTCATGCGAAGCAAGAAAATATTTTCAGCCTTTTGAATTTTTTTAAATTTTTCTTCCACTTTTGTAACTAGAGTAGAGTCACTAGCCTCTTCAGCAAGCGTATAGTTTGGCAATAGTAAAAAGCTTAGAAGTAATATATATTTCATATTTCATATATAAGTGAAATCTTCAAATAAGCAAGCTTTTTCTTTTAAGTGCTTCATTGAAGAGGAAGTATGTAAAAAAAATATATGTAACTATTTAAAATGTTGCAAGTTTATAGCTTGAGTATAGAAAGCTAAAAAATATGAAAAAATATTTCATACTAATTTACTAATAAAACTTTGACAAATGTTAAAGAAGACTTATTTATAAAGTATAGCGTAGAAGACGTTCTCTGATAAGCCACGCATCTTTGGCTTTACCTTTTTTTACTTTTCCCTGTTTTTTGTGGCACAAGTACTGCTTAATTTTTGAAAATTAAGCATCCAAATAAACATATGTTTTGGAGGTGTTACATGCAAAAAAGATTATTGGCTGCACAATGGGCATCAAGAAATTTAGATTTGACACAATGGGGCATCACACAGGAACAAAATGAAATTTTAAAGAATGGTCCTGCGGATGAAGTGTATTGGA
>CAZBDD010000364.1:0-2134 GCA_964490475.1 uncultured Desulfovibrionaceae bacterium | reverse complement strand
CGTTTGACCATGGCAAATATGGCCATTGAAGCCGGTGGCAAGGTGGGGCTTTTTGCTTCTGACGATGCCACTATAGCTTACGGAAATGCGCACCATCGCCCAAATCAAGAAAAAATTAGTGCTGATGCCGGCGCAGAGTATGAAAGCGAAGTGCATTTTGATGTGACGGGTCTTGGCCCCGTGGTGGCTTGTCCGCACATTCCTGACAATGTAAAGCCAGTATCCGAAGTGAAAGATGTAGCCATTCAACAAGTTATCATTGGTTCGTGTACCAATGGTCGCATTAAAGATATGCGCGATGCCGCTGAAATTTTACAAGGCCGTAAAGTGGATAAATCTGTGCGCTGTATCGTTATTCCAGCTACACCCAGCATATGGAAACAAAGTATGCAAGAAGGACTTTTTGATATATTTACCGATGCTGGTTGTATTATCAGTCCGCCCACATGTGGCCCTTGCTTGGGTGGTTATATGGGTATTTTAGGTGATGGTGAAAGAGCTGTTGCCACAACCAATCGTAACTTTAAGGGACGCATGGGCAGCTTGCAGTCAGAGGTGTATTTGGCAAGTCCGCTGGTGGCAGCAGCTTCTGCTGTGGCCGGTATTGTATGCGACCCACAGGATTTATAAGAGAGGCATGCTATGAAATTTCATGGAAAAGCGCATAAAGTTGGTGAACATATAGATACAGATGCCATTATCCCCGCTCGTTTTTTAGTAACGGCAGATATGCAGGTATTAGGTGAAAATTGCATGGAAGGGCTAGAGCCTGGCTGGGTGAAGCGCGTGCAAGCCGGAGATATTATGGTGGCTGAGCGCAACTTTGGTTGTGGCTCCTCTCGAGAGCATGCACCGCTTGCCATTCTAGGTGCAGGTATGAAGTTGGTTATCGGTCATAGTTTTGCCCGCATTTTTTATCGCAATGCTTTTAATATGGGGCTCATGCTCATGGAAGTGGGCGATGAGGTGAGCAAGTTTAATGATGGCGATGAACTAGACGTAGATGCCAGCACCGGCCGTATTACCAATGTTACTACTGGCGTAAGCATTCAATGTCCGCCACTCTCCGAAGCCATGGCTGAATTGGTAGCCAAAGGCGGATTGGTAAATTATGTGAAGGAAAAATTGGCATAAATTCTTTTGGGGGGAGAACCTTAGAAAGCTTTCCCACCAGAAGATTTTTTCTTTCCCCAAAAAAATTCAATCATAAGAGAATAGCATGAAAAAAACTATTTGCGTATTGCCTGGCGATGGCATTGGTCCAGAAATTGTGGCTGAAGCCGTTAAGGTTATGGATGCTGTGGCGGCGAAATTTGGCCATGAGTTTGTATATGAAGAAGCGCTTATTGGCGGGGCAGCCATAGATGCGACAGGTTCCCCCTTGCCCGATGCTACTTTGCAGGCATGTCGTCGTGCTGATGCGGTATTTCTAGGTGCTGTGGGTGGCCCTAAGTGGGATCAAATGGCCAATGATGTACGTCCAGAAAAAGGACTTTTGGCCATTCGCAAAGAGTTAGGCCTTTTTGCTAACTTGCGCCCTGCCACTTTATTTCAAGAACTTGCCGGTGCGTGCTTATTGCGTGCTGATATTGCCGCCAAAGGCCTTGATTTAATAGTCGTTCGCGAACTCACCGGCGATATATATTTTGGTCAACCAAGAGCCATTGAAGAACGCGATGGCAAACGCGTGGGCTATAATACTATGATTTATGACGAAGAAGAAATTCGTCGTATTGCGCATGTAGCTTTTCAAACAGCGCGTAAAAGAAATTCTAAGGTATGCTCTGCTGATAAAGCCAATGTGCTAGAAACTTCGCGTTTGTGGCGCGATGTGCTTAACGAAGTGCATAAAGAATATGCTGATGTGGAGCTTTCGCACATGTATGTGGATAATGCCGCCATGCAATTGGTGCGCGATCCTTCGCAATTTGATGTTATTGTTACGGGTAATATTTTTGGGGATATTTTATCCGATGAAGCCGCAGTTATTACGGGATCATTGGGTATGCTGCCTTCGGCCTCTTTAGGGGCCACGGCACCGGGACTCTTTGAGCCCATTCACGGTTCTGCCCCAGATATTGCCGGACAAGACAAGGCTAATCCTTTGGCCACTATTTTGTCCGCTGCCATGATG
>CAZBDD010000363.1:0-2136 GCA_964490475.1 uncultured Desulfovibrionaceae bacterium | reverse complement strand
CCTATTATCCATTATGCACAAAATGCCTATACAGAAGAAAAAATTGCAGCAGAGAAAAAACGCCTCGGTCGTAATGCTTTATTTTTTCCAAAGCACTCGACTCACTATATTTCAGCGCATTTTTCTATAGAAGAATCTTTAGCACTTATAAAGAATTACGAAAAAGATTTTGATACTATACGTGTTTCTATGTACTGGAAAGATTTTTTAGATGGTAAACATAAGCTATATAGGGATCATGGCTATGAATGTGTTACATCGGGGCATTTGTTTGATCCTTATTTTTTATCGCGATTAAAAGGCTTGCTTTCGGTGGCAGATCATACTTTTGGGAATGCTGAGGGTGCAAATATTGGATACGCTGTGTATATGAAAAAACCTTTTACATTTCTGCAGCAAGAAACTTGGAACGATGCAAGTAAGGATCCTGCTCCTGTTGAAAATTTACAGCATGCTGCTAATGCTGAAAAAAAGACATGTGAATTTTTAAAATATTTTAAAAAATATAGCCCAGAGATAAGTGCTGTACAATATAACTTGTGTAATCACTATTTTGGCTATGACAAAGTACGCTCGCGCGAAGAGTTGCTTACTTTAATACAGGCCTCAGAAGTGCTTTTTAAAAAAATACTGCAAGGTGTATAGATTTTAAAAATATGAGTGTCTATATTTTTAAGAGTGATTTTGTAGCTAATTCGTTCATTCTTTTAAAAATACAATAAGCATGAAGTTTGGGAATTCATTGTAATATAAAAGACATGAGGGAATCATGAAAAAAATACTTGTTACAGGTGCCGATGGTTTTATAGGTTCGCACCTTGCTGAATACCTTGTACACCAAGGTTATTCAATTCGTGCTTTTGTGTATTACAATTCCTTTAATTCTTGGGGATGGCTTGACAATAGTCCTTATGCTAAGGATATGGAGATTTTTGCGGGTGATATTCGTGATCCCAATGGTGTACGAGAAGCTATGAAAGGGTGCGATGCAGTCTTACATTTAGCTGCGCTTATAGCCATTCCTTTTTCCTACCACTCTCCTGATGCCTATGTTGATACGAATATTAAGGGGACATTGAATATTGTACAAGCAGCGCGTGACTTAGGTGTACAGCGAGTGGTGCATACCTCCACAAGCGAAGTGTACGGCACGGCACAATATGTTCCTATTAAAGAAGAACATCCTTTGCAAGGGCAATCGCCATATTCCGCCACAAAGATTGCTGCAGATCAATTAGCTTTAAGTTTTTACCGTTCTTTTGAAACTCCAGTGACTATCTTGCGCCCTTTTAATACCTATGGTCCCCGTCAGTCTGCACGTGCCGTTATTCCTACTATTATTACGCAAATTGCCAGTGGTATGTGTGAAATTAAGCTTGGTGCGCTTTCTCCTACACGTGATTTTACTCATGTGTCGGACACAGTTCGTGCTTTTGTAGCCATGCTTGAGGCCGATGCGGACAAGGTTCTTGGTGAAGTTATTAATGGTGGTATCGGCTTTGAGATAAGTATAGGAGATACAGCTCAGCTTATAGCTGAAGCTATGGGTCAAAATATACAAATTGTATGTGATAGTGAACGGCTACGCCCTGAAAAAAGTGAAGTAAACCGCCTTTTTGCAGATAGTACGCGATTGCGTACTTTGACCCCTTGGAAACCCATGTATGATGGAAGAGATGGCTTTAAGGCTGGCTTAAAAAATACGATAGAGTGGTTTAATAATCTTGATAATAGAAAGAATTATAAGTCAGGAATTTATAATATATGAACCACGAATTTTCTGCTTTATTGCAAGGTATACGCGATATTTGTGCTGTGAATAAAGAGGATTTTTTACCTCTTCATGCGCCTGTGTTTAAAGGCAGAGAACGTGAATATGTACTTGATACCATAGAATCTACTTTTGTGTCGTCTGTGGGAAAGTTTGTCGACAAATTTGAAGAAAAACTTTGTAAAATAACTGGTGCAAAATATGCTATAGCATGTGCCAATGGTACAAGTGCTTTACAAGTTGCTTTACATTTGGCTGGTGTGTGTGAACAAAATTTGGTTATTACTCAAAGTCTCTCCTTTGTAGCCACAGCTAATGCCATTCATTTATGCGGCGGCGAGCCTGTTTTTTTAGATGTAGATAGA
>CAZBDD010000362.1:0-2142 GCA_964490475.1 uncultured Desulfovibrionaceae bacterium | reverse complement strand
CACCTTTGCTAACGGAAGAAACCATACAATATTTTTTAGAAAGCGTGCGTGCGGCTGACCATCCTCCCATAGCCTTTGCCAGCATACAAATTCCCTATGCTAATGCCTATGGGAGAGTTGTGCGCGATGCCACCAAGAGTGTGGTGGGCATTGTGGAAGCAAAAGACTATGATGAAACCATGCATGGTGTTCCCACCGGTGAAGTAAATGCTGGTGTGTATCTGTTGCATGTACCTACTTTAGCCACATTGCTTCCCTTGCTTTCAGCAGAAAATAAAAGCGGTGAATATTACCTAACAGATGTGGTGCAATTGGCAGTGCAATACGGACACAGGGTACATGGCGTATTGTGCGAAGAAGATGCGCAATTGCTTGGGGTAAATTCGCCACAAGAATTAATTCATGCAGAAGAGTTACTACGAGCCACCTTGGTGCACAAGGCATTACTTGCCGGAGTATTGGTGCATAATCCGCAAAATGTACATCTGGGAGCAGAGGTGCAACTTGAACCTGGTGCAGAAATTTTTGGACCATGCGAAATATATGGTACATCGCGTATAGCCAGAGGTGCCGTTGTACGCTCTCATTGTGTGTTATACAATGCCACAGTGGAGGCTGGGGCACATGTTTTATCTTTTAGTCATTTGCAAGACGCTTATGTGGGGCAAAATGCGCAAGTGGGGCCTTATGCTCGTTTACGCCCAGGCGCAAGGCTTGAAGAAAAAAGTAAAATTGGTAACTTTGTGGAAGTTAAAAAAGCCACAGTACATAAAGGGGCTAAGGTAAGTCATTTAAGCTATATAGGTGATGCCAATGTGGGCGAAGGTGCTAATATTGGTGCAGGTACCATAACTTGTAACTACGATGGCAAAAATAAATTCCATACAGATATTGGTGCAAGAGCTTTTATTGGCAGTAATACGGCCTTGGTGGCTCCTGTATGTGTGGGAGAAGGGGCTCTTGTGGGGGCAGGTTCTGTCATTACCAAAGATGTACCACCTAAAGCTCTTGGTATAGCTCGTACACGTCAAAAAAATTTAGATTTAAAAAAATAAAATTTATTACAATATCTTGTTATTATATATTAAAATAAAAAAAACTCTTTAAACACAAAAGAAAGGCTTAAAGCATCTTGCCATTGCCAGAAGGAAGTGTTATTTTTAGGTCATGGAAATACTCAATTTGCTCGAAGAAAATGTGCACCGACTCGTTCAAGAAGTGGAGCGTGTGCGCGAGGATAATAGGCGGATCCTTCAAGAAAATAGCACTCAAGTTACAGAGCTACAAGAGCAGTTGCACGTTTTGAAGGAAGAAAACCAATCACTTAAAGACTTGCTTTCACAAGAAAGGCAAGTAAAAGACGATGTCGCATTACGTATTGACGTTTTGCTTGAACGTATGAAGAGTTTGGACTAACCTTTAGTGGATACCATGCAAGAATATAAGCTGACTTTACTTGGTCAAGATATTATCTTTAAGGCCGGAGTGGATGCTGAACGAGTTGAATTGGCTCGTTTGCTGGTGGAAGAGCGATATGAAAAGTTGAGGCTTCACGGAGGACGTAATAGTAAGGAATTATTGCTTACTTTCCTAGTGTTGGGGCTTGCAGACGACTTATTACAAGCTAATTTGCAACTAAACGAAGCGCAAGAACGTTTAGATGCTATGCTTGCCAAAATAGAAGAATTGATGTGAAATATATAAAAAATCCCTGGAGGGTTTGTGATTGTTGAGCCGTTGCTGACCTTACAAGCTTAAAAATTGGGAGTCAAGATTTTTGCTGTGAGCATGCCCCCTAGTTGGGGAAGCCTAATGCAAGAACCAAGGCGCCCCCCTGAGAAATCAGGTTCTGCAATGCGTTCCTCACACGGCTATTCGGGGATTTGATTTATTCTTTCGTTGGCTTCGAGCCACTATTGTCGTTGTGCAAAATATGATAGCACACGATATAGCGTTGTGCCGTATGGAGTTTTCCGTATGGCACAAATATGTCGTGTCTTCGTAACTCCTTCCTTTTATTGTCCTTCATAGTGTTTATTTTGTTGCTACGAAACAGTAAGGCTTTTTTTTTATGTATAAATATAAAAAAAGTTCAATGTTTCGATGCTTGTCGGGTTATGACCTGTTTCTATAGGAGGAGTT
>CAZBDD010000361.1:0-2151 GCA_964490475.1 uncultured Desulfovibrionaceae bacterium | reverse complement strand
GCACCGAGGTTAATGATCATGTGGCAGCGCTTATTTGTGCGCAATTTCTTTTTTTAGAGTCAAAAGACCCAGAAAAGGAAATTAATTTGTATATTAATTCTCCTGGCGGTGTAGTCACGGCAGGGCTGGCCATTTTTGATACCATGAATTATATCTCTTGCCCCGTAACTACTGTGTGCATGGGCCAAGCTGCCAGCATGGGTGCTTTTTTGCTTGCAGCAGGTGAAAAGGGCATGCGTTTTGCTTTACCTAATAGTCGAATTATGATTCACCAGCCCTTGGGCGGTGCCAGCGGGCAAGCCACAGATGTGGAAATTCGCACTCAAGAACTTTTGCGTACCAAGAAAAAGTTGAATGAAATTTTAGCAGAAAATACTGGCCAAAATGTACGCAAAGTTATTCAGGCCACAGAACGTGATAACTTTATGAGTGCTGAAGAAGCCTTAAAGTTTGGTCTTATTGATAAAGTGATAACCTCACGCCAAGACCTTGCATAAAGGGCTTGCGATAGTTATATTAAAGTATGAGGCAAAATTTTAACCTCAAAAACCTAGGGAAACGCTGGTGTTACCTTAGGGATGTGTATTTTTTGCTATTATTTTAAGGATAGAGCATGGCTAAAACCCCCCCAACAGATATGGACGTGTGTTGCTCTTTTTGCGGAAAGAGTGAATATAGTGTAAAAAATCTTATCGTTCATGGTGATGTGCGTATTTGTGATCAATGCATCGGTATTTGTAACGAGATTATAACACAGCAAAATATTACTGAAGTACATGATGATGGCGTATTGCTTTCGCCAATGGAAATTAAAGAACGCCTAGATGAATATGTTATTGGGCAGCATGATGCTAAAAAGATTCTTTCTGTGGCAGTGCATAACCATTATAAGCGCGTTTTTTATGCTGAAGCCTTGGGTGATGAAGTAGAAATTGAAAAAAGCAATATTCTCTTGGTTGGCCCTTCTGGTAGCGGTAAAACTCTTTTGGCTAAGACTTTAGCACGCACGCTAAAAGTACCCTTTGCCATTGCAGACGCCACCACCTTAACCGAAGCCGGTTATGTGGGAGAAGATGTAGAAAATATTCTTGTACAATTGCTACAAAATGCCGATTATAATATTGAAGCTGCTAGCAAAGGTATTATATATATTGATGAAATTGATAAGATTTCTCGTAAAGGCGATGGCCCCTCCATCACTCGCGATGTATCTGGCGAAGGGGTGCAGCAGGCCTTATTGAAAATCATCGAAGGCACAGAGGCAAATATTCCTCCCAAGGGGGGGCGTAAGCATCCGCAACAAGAATTTATCCGCATGGATACCAGTAACATTTTGTTTATTGTGGGTGGTGCATTTGTGGGTCTGGATAAGCTCGTTGCACAGCGCAGAAGCGGCAGCTCCATGGGCTTTGGTGGAAGTATAAAGTCTAATAAAGATATTCCACTTTCTGAGCTTATGAATGATTTGCACCCTGCTGATTTGGTAAAGTTTGGTCTTATTCCTGAATTTGTAGGACGTATTCCCGTCTTTACTCATGTTGACGATTTAGAAGTAGATGATTTAGTACGCATTTTAACAGAGCCTAAAAATGCTTTGGTGCGTCAGTATCAGAAACTTTTTGAATTGGACAATGTAACTTTACGCTTTACCAACAATGCTTTGCGCGCTGTGGCTGAGCAATCCATTGAGCGTAAAACTGGCGCTCGCGGTTTACGCAATGTTATGGAAAAAGTGATGCTAGACATTATGTATCACTTGCCTACCATGACCAATGTGCGCGAATGCCTTATTAATACGGCTGTTATTGAAGGCAGTCGTGAGCCTGTGTTCTTGTACGAAAGCGAAGAACAAGAAGCTAGTTAATTATTGTTCCCTCTGTTTTTGCATTCTTTAATGTGAAGACAGGGGGATTTTATTTATTACAACCCCTATCTCTTTTTCAGGTAGTGGTTTGAGAAAATAGCGCAAGCTATAGTATGCAAAAATCAAGTGTAATCAGAGAGAATCTTACATTGTATAAATTTGATTTTTGCTGCTTTTATCTGCAAAATAATGTGCTGAGCTATGCTTATTATAAAAACAGTATAGTAGTACTACGCAGAAGAATATTGAATAACAGTTTTTCCTTTTGGGAGTTTTCATGGCTACAC
>CAZBDD010000360.1:0-2153 GCA_964490475.1 uncultured Desulfovibrionaceae bacterium | reverse complement strand
AAATGCGGCCCAGTGGTTCGGCCTGTCATACCCACAAGCCCCACTACATCGCCACGCTTCACTTCTTGCCCTACTTTTACATTATGGCTTTTCATATGCGCGTATAATGTGGAAATACCACCACCGTGATCAATCTCTACTAATATTCCATAGGCACCTTCAAAGCCCGCTTTTTTGACTACGCCACGAGCTGTGGCAATGATAGGAGCACCTACTCTACCTTTAATATCAATACCTTTATGAAAGCTTCTCCTGCCGGTAAAAGGCGCACGCCTATAACCAAAGCTAGAATTTAAGCGACCGCGCAAAGGCCAAACCGTGGGAGATGACGACAACTTTCCCTTCATCACCCGCAAGGCCATAAGCAATTTTTGTTGATTCACTTCTTCAAGGTGCACATCATCTGCCAACAACTTCAAAAAAGTTTGCATGCGTCGCACCATAAGACTAGGGCTATGAATGGGCAAAGCTTGTGTCATTAAATCTTCGTTGCGGTTTTTTTGAACTTCTTTGAATTCATCGGAAATTTCAAGAAGTTGCCTTATTTTTGCATCAAAACGCTCCATGCGTAGCACATCTCTTGAAATTTCTTGAATTTTACTAACGAGGCTAAGTAATTGTGCATTTTGATTATCAAAACGTTCTTGATTTTCTTCTATTCTATTTTCAAGGTGCAGGTTGGTAAAATAATCTTTTAGAAGAAAAAAATTCCCCACTAAAAGGGCGCAAGTAAAGAGCACAAAAAGGCTTATTACCCAAAGGCGAACACGAAATTTTCTACTTTTCCCTTCGCCGCCTTCTCTAAATATGACTATATGGTGTTTTCCAAAAAACATGTAACCTCACACTATAAAGGGTGTCATCGTTCAGTTAAAAAATTGTCTTGCAAGCCTGTCACAGGCATAATAAGCCTTTACAATATCGTCAAGAAAAAAAAGAAAAGCCTTATGACAAGCAGCTGGCATTTGCATGGCAAAAAGCATTCTACTTTAGCTTTTATGGGCAACAAAACAGTAAAAAAAAACTTTATTTTTGCAAATGCTTTTCCAATTGCCAACGTGAAAGGCCATTGTACACACAGCGCTGTGCGTCTTTGTATACCGTGAAAAGCTGTTTTACATGTTCTTCCATGGCAGAACGTTTGGTATTTCCTGCAGAAGGACAAGGGTTTTGCCATATAGGCAATTCCCACTGCCTAGCAGCACGTAGCACATGTTTTTTTTCCACCAGTAGCAAAGGGCGAATAACTTGCAAGGTACCCTCAAAAAAGTCTTCCTTCATACTCATACCATCTACCCTGCCGTTTTGGCACAAATTCATAAAAAAGGTGTGTACAAGATCGTCAGCGGTATGCCCAAAAGCTAAATGAGTTAAAGAATATTGCTGACACAGTTCAAACAGACGTTTGCGCCTTAACCATGCACAGCGAAAACATGCTGAATTACGTGTGTTTTCTTCGGAATGCGCGTGTGGCCCGTGATTGGTCACATCAATATGCGCTGCAATACCATGGCTTTCAAGCCAAGGAATAAGCACTGCATGGTTGTGTATATCAAAACCCGGATTTATATGCAATGCCATAATTTCAAAAGGAAAGGGCACAATGCTTTGACGGATTTGTAGAGATTTTAACAATACAAAAGAATCTACGCCACCAGAAACAGCCACACCAATACGTGCATAAGGGCTAATCATGGCTGTTTGCTGCATGGCCTTGCCAATGGATTTAACACAAAGTTGTTGTGCAAAGGTACGAGAATTTTTTTTCATTTTTTCCTTGAAAGGTCAGTGTTACAGACTTGACAAGCAAGCTCAGCTTCTATAACTTGCTTTGCCTGTGCGTAGTGCAAAAAGGGCGTTATGCTTCTTTGCCTTGTAAGTCAAGTCTTTATTTGTAAGGTTTACTCTCTCGGCGCTCTATCTTTCGCCAGACCCATAGAACTTTCAGGGACTTTGTCCCACAATTTTATTTTACCTATTAACAGCTAGACAAGCACTCAATAGGTATTATATCTAAACCGTACGGAGATTTTCATGGCTCGTATTACCGTTGAAGATTGTCAAGAACGCGTAGACAATCGTTTTTTGCTGGTACAGATGGCTATTAAACGTATCCATCAATACCGCGAAGGCTATGAATGCCTTGTGGAAAG
>CAZBDD010000359.1:0-2167 GCA_964490475.1 uncultured Desulfovibrionaceae bacterium | reverse complement strand
GTAAAACACCTTAGATTAGTTTGTGCTGGCACAAGAAGAGCAGACACCGTCATATTCGATACGTGCCCCTGTAATGGCAAAGCCTTCTACATGAATGTTATTCGTGCAAGGAATGGCTTGAGTTTGCATTACATCAGCCACACGGCCGCAATGTACGCAACGTACATGCTGATGCCACGATGTGTCTCCATCAAAACGTTTGGTGCTTCCGGCAGATTCTAGTTTGAGAATCTCCCCAGTTTCTGCTAAGAAATCCAAATTTCTGTATACAGTGCCAAGACTAATGCGCGGTAAAATTTCCCGCACAATACCATACACTTCATCCGCGGTGGGATGTGTTTTTAATTTACGCAGCTCTTCTAAAATAATAGCACGCTGCCTAGTCATACGAATTTGACTCACTCTTTACCTCCATCTGGTAATCGTTATCATTATTGACAAGTGACGTCAATTGTAATATATGTATTTTTTGAAAAAAGTCTATCTTATTATGATTTTTCTTTTAAAATTTTGTTGCGTAAGGTGTGCTCTATTAAAACCTCTGCATAATTATAAATGCGTGGATTGCCGCGTCGCTTTGCTCCTCGCAATGATTTGGAATTACAGCAAAAGTCATTGCGAGCGAAGCGAAGCAATCTATGTATTTTAACATTTTTTTGTAATTATGCAGAGGTCTCATATTGCGTGCGAATATAAAGAATAAAGCTAAGAATTTTTGGTATTGCCTCATAATTTTTTATTTTTTTATACATTTTTCGGTGCTGAACGTAAGAAAGTTTGAATTGAGCTTTTTTGCGAAGTACATAAATTTATTTATGCCTTCTTCTAAGACTTGCCCATTATGAAAGCTTACGCTATACTAACAAAGTTTGTGAAATAAAACGTTTAAGAAATTATATAGATAGTATAACGTAGTGGAAGGTAACTATGTCTAATACAGATAATTCCAATAAGTCTGATTCTACAGAACAAAAAACTCCCCCCCAAGACCTAGGGCGCCCAGTGGGACAGCAAGACCATTCGGCGCAAAACTCAGAACACATTCCGCATCAAAATTCAGAAAAAGAGACTATTGCAGTTGCTCCAGTGGTGCGTCCTTGGTATGCAAGCCCATGGTTTTGGGCTTTTATGCTATTTTTGGGCATTTTAGCATTACTTGCATGGCTTTTTTGGTTACAATGGCAAGCACATATGACTCAAAGCAGTAAAGAAGATGCATTGCTTTTTGCTCAAGAAGCACGAAATAAAGAGCTGGAAGCTCACTTGGCATATTTGCAAAAATTTTTAGTTTATGATCCTTGTGTATTAAAAGATATGCTAGAAAAAGAAGGTATTTTACTTGTTTTGCCTACAGCTAAAGAAGGCAGAGCGCCTTCTGCCATTCCCTCTGGTACGCCTTTGCAAATTCCGTCTCACTTGGTGCCACCTTCTAGTAATGCTACACCAATAGCGCCGCCTTCTTCGCCTCCTGCAATGCAACCTGCACCTTCTCTAAGTGGTGGACAAGACGATGCTCTACCTGCACCACCGCCGCCGGCTACTTCTCCTTCTACTAACAATTCTGGTACTGTGCTTGCTCCTAAAAATCCATCAGGGGCTTCCACTGGACCAAGCTTAACAAAGCAATCACCTTTGTTTCCTCCCACTGAGGCTGAAGCACCACCACCACCGCCTTTGCCCACAAGCTATGCTCCCGAAATATTGCCTTCGAGAGTAAATACCTCTGGAATGATGGCGGCTATGCATAGTACTGTAGGTAAGGAGTAAGCTATGACCGGCGTATATATTACCACATCTCAGCGCAGCCTCATGCGCCCTTTAGCCTGTCAAGGAATTTTAGTTACTGATTGTTTTCATCAACTAGACTCCCTTCTTCAGGGTTTAAGTGCAGAACATAGAGCTTTATTAGCCGAACCTGTGCACAGTGCTTCGCAAGTGGGGCACGAAAGTGTAGACTGGTATGCAAGCCCCACATGCCCTGCTGGGATTGTACGCACTTTTGAAAGTCTTTTACCGGAAGAAAAAGAAAGGGTTTTACGAAAAATTCAAACCCTAGTTCGCGATATTTCAGCAAAATCAGACGCGCTTGTGCAAAGTGCAGATACTCAGCAGCAACTTTCTGGGCAAATGCTTACATTGGCCATGCAATATCCTAGCGAAGAAGATA
>CAZBDD010000358.1:0-2170 GCA_964490475.1 uncultured Desulfovibrionaceae bacterium | reverse complement strand
TGGTGCTGGTGCGCATTGTGATGGGCAGGTGCTTGTTTTTCACGATATGCTAGGATTCAACATGGGGCATACTCCAAAGTTTGTAAAAAAATACGCTAACCTTGCGCAAGAGATAACACAAGCCATAGAGCAATATAGTTCAGAAGTGCGTGGAGGCAGTTTCCCTCAAGATGCACAAGCTTTTTTCTTAGATAAAGAAGAGAGCGAAGCCTTTAGCGCCATGAGCACTACGTCTTTTGCAACTTCTTTGTCTTCAAAACAAAAGGCTTAGTATGTTGCGCTCTCCTGTTCTTAAGGTCGCTGCCATACATGATTTATCGGGTTTTGGGCGAACATCACTTACGGTGGTAATTCCCATATTATCCACCATGGGCATTCAAGTATGCCCCATGCCCACGGCGGTACTTTCTACGCATACTACCACATTTACAGACTTTTCCTTTTGTGACCTTGAAGGAGAAATGCATCAATTCCTACAGCACTGGCGCGCTTTACACCTGACTTTTGACGCCATCTACTCAGGGTTTTTAGGGTCTGCCACACAAATGGCTGTGGTGGAAGATACCATAAAATACTGTAAGCATGCACAGGGACTTGCCGTCGTAGACCCTGTACTTGGTGACAATGGAAAACTTGACCCTACCATGACACAAGAGATGGTGGAGCGTATGCGAAGCCTTATACGCCATGCTGATTGCATTACTCCTAACCATTCAGAGGCGTGTTGGTTACTAGGGGAAAAATATACCCAAGAGCTAAGTATTGATTGCGTTAAAGAACGTTTAATACGTCTTACAGATATGGGGCCAAGTGTTGCAGTCATGACTTCTGCTCCTATAAATACTCAAGCGGGCAGGGTGTCCGTAGTGGCTTATGATGCCAAGCAAAAGAAATTTTGGCGTGTAGACTGTTCATATATTCCAGCTTTTTATCCCGGTACCGGTGATTGCTTTGCTTCTGTGTTGACAGGTGCCTTGCTTTTGGGAGATTCTCTGCCCTTGGCTTTGGATAGGGCCGTGCAATTTGTGACCATGGGCATTCGCGCTACCTTTGGGCATAATGAGCCGCAGCATTACGGTATTCTATTAGAGCGTGTGCTTGATACCTTGCGTGCCCCCATTATGGCAACCAGTTATGAACTTTTAGATGAACAGTAATATAGAAAAAAGAATGAGAGAAACACAACATCTTCCCATAGGAATTTTTGATTCCGGTGTGGGCGGGCTTACGGTTTTTAAAGCAATACATGCCACCTTACCCCACGAAAACTTGCTGTACTTGGGTGATACTGCCCGTTTACCCTATGGTACTAAAAGCCCAGAAACCGTGGCAAATTATGCTCTGCAAGCTACAAAGAAACTTGTGGAAAAAGGCATAAAAATGTTGGTCATTGCGTGTAATACCGCCACGGCGGCGGCTTTACCTACACTTACAAAAGCCTTTGCCCCCTTACCCGTTATCGGCGTTATTGAGCCAGGAGCAGAGGCGGCCATTAAGGCTACACGTAATGGACATATTGCTGTTATTGCCACTGAGGGCACCATTAAGGGAAAAGCCTATCATGTTGCCATGAAGGCGCAACGCCAAGATGTTCGCATTACAGGGCAGGCTTGTACACTTTTTGTACACCTTGCTGAAGAAGGATGGATGGACGGCCCTTTAGTAGAAGGTGTCATCGGGCGCTATCTTGAACATATCTTTTTCTCTGCATCCCATACTGTATGTCCTGATACTTTATTGCTTGGCTGTACGCACTTTCCCCCATTGCGTGACGCCATAGCACGTGTGGTAGGTCAAGATGTGTGCATAGTAGACTCTGCCGCCACCACCGCTGTAGCTGTAGAACGTACTCTTAAAGATCTACGTCTTTTTTCTGAGGAAAAGAGTGCGTCTGGTACATGTCACTTTATGACCACCGATGATAAAGAGCGCTTTGCAAGAGTGGGCTCTCTTTTTTTAGGGTACCCCCTGCAAGCGGCTGATGTGGAACATTTAAATTTATAATAGAATTTAAATGTAAAATTTGTAATTCTTAACATGCTATATAGACATAAGGGTAAGGGTTTATGTTATACACGCCTCTTTCTATGATTGCTGGCCCCACTCATGTGCCAGCAAAGATTCGCCAAGTACTTTCTCTTGATTATGGCACCAATGAAGAAGATTTTTT
>CAZBDD010000357.1:0-2172 GCA_964490475.1 uncultured Desulfovibrionaceae bacterium | reverse complement strand
GTGAAAGAAAGCGTACATCATTTTCAAAAAACATCCGTAAATCGCCAATACCATATTTAAGCATAGCCACGCGTTCCACACCTAGGCCAAAAGCAAAGCCGGTATAACCTTCGCTATCATAGCCCACAGCGTCAAATACAGCAGGGTCTACCATACCACAGCCCAAAATTTCTACCCAACCTGTGCCTTTGCACACACGGCAACCTTCATTGCCCACATACCCTTTACCGCCACAAATACAACAAGAAATATCTGCCTCAGCTGAGGGCTCTGTAAAAGGGAAAAAACTAGGACGAAAACGTACTTGTGTGCTGGGTCCAAAAACCCCGCGCATGAAGGCCGTTAAAGTGCCGCGCAAATGCGCCATGCTGACTTTTTTATCCACCAACAAGCCTTCTACCTGATGAAACATGGGGGTATGTGTTATATCTGAATCGCGACGATATACTTTACCAGGCGCAATAACAGCTAAAGGAGGACGCTTTGCCAACATGGAACGTACCTGTACCGGCGAGGTGTGGGTACGCATAATAATTTTATCCGCCACATACAAAGTATCTTGCATGTCTCTGGCGGGGTGCTCCGGCAAAAAATTGAGTGCTTCAAAGTTATGATAGTCAGTTTCCACTTCTGGGCCGGACATAATATCATAACCAAGTCTTTTAAAAATATCACAAATTTCTTCCATAACCAAGGTTATGGGATGCAAAGAACCTTGCCAAGGGGCACGGCCAGGCATGGCCACATCAAAACGTGCTAAATTCTTGGCCTCAGCGGCTTGTTCTAATTGTGTTTTTTTCGCATCAAAAAGCGTATTTAGCGCTTCTTTCACTTCATTGGCTTTTTGGCCCACAGCGGGTCTTTGCGTTGCCTCAAGTTTGGGCAACTCCGCCATAATTTGTGCTACTCGTCCTTTACGCCCCAAAAATTCAATGCGTAATGTTTCAAGATCAGCCAAAACTTCGGCCTTGTTTAACCCCTTTTCCAACTCAGGTACCAAGGCATCTAATGCTGCAAGAAGATTCATACTTTCCCTTTTTAAGGTGTCACTGTTAAAGCAAAATAATTACAATGGAAAGTTCTCACACATAATTATGCAAAAACTTTTTGGCGATACACAGCATTTTTTTGTAGCCTGCTGCAAACAGCCTACTTTCAAAAAAATTATCAATAAAGTATCTTTTTTATTGTGTTCCTACAAGTTATTCAGCAAATGTAAAATACAAGGAAGACAAAGTTTTTTTACAAAAGGAGTGTCTTTTTTTAGTACTCAACCAGAGCAAAAAAAAGTCTAACAAAATAAATTGCACTTTTCCAACAGCTTGTGAGGGCACTGTGCGTAACAAGCCCTTTACCATAACGATAAAGGGCTTGTATGATTCTCGTTATCCGAGCATGCTATTGCTGTCTAAAGTAAATGAAAATTACAGGGCGGCCTTAACCACATCTACAAGCTTGGCAAAATCTTCTTTAGAACGTACTGCCATGTCTGCAAGTACCTTACGATTAAGTTCAATGCCAGCTTTTTGCATGCCGTGAATGAAACGGCTATAGGATAAACCGTGTTCACGCACACCTGCATTAATACGCAAAATCCAAAGTTTACGGAATTCACGTTTGCGAAGCTTACGGCCAACAAATGCATATTGCAAGGAACGTTCAACAGCTTCACGAGCGGTACGGTACAAACGGCTACGGCCACCACGAAAACCCTTAGCAAGGGCTAAATATTTCTTATGCCTACGATGTGAGGCAAGACCCCTCTTTACACGCATGGAATACCTCCAAAATCATCAGGCGAGGCGAGGATCATGCCAGCCTGACGTATAAGTGAAAAAATGTTATGGGCGCAAGCACTGCTATTTTGAAGCAGATTTATTGGCTTTTTACCCTATAACGGTATACATTGTATCTACAAAATTTGTAGTGATTGAATACTATACAACTAGTTTACATAAGGCATCATACGACGGACAGCCTTTTCATTGGTAGCATCTACCAAGGTGGACTGGCCAAGACGCATTTTGCGCTTTGCATTTTTCTTGGTCAAAATGTGACGCAAGTTTTGACGACGACGTTTGAATTTGCCAGTGCCTGTTACTTCGAAGCGTTTAGCGGCAGAACGTCTGGTTTTGATTTTAGGCATGAAAAATCTCCTTAACAGCCTGTTGA
>CAZBDD010000356.1:352-2181 GCA_964490475.1 uncultured Desulfovibrionaceae bacterium | reverse complement strand
ACCTATAAAGACGGTCAAGAATTTACTTCTTTAAGCCAAAGTGTTGCCAAAAACATTACAGATATGAGCTCTAAAGCCACTAAGGGCGCTGTGCAAAATTTAGATGAAGTAAATAAAGCTACGGAAAATTCTGCTCAACAAACTCTTATTATTTCAGCTATATCAATTATTGCTAGTGTACTAGTTGCTTGGTTTATTGTTGCCTCTTTGGGGCGCACCCTCGGAAAAATGGCACGTTATGCTCAAGCCATAGCCAACGGTGAATTTGGTCACAATGCACAAATTCGGGAAAAAGGCGAGGTGGGCCTTGTGGTGAACAGCATCATGGAAATTGAAAAATCCATAGCACATGCCACCACCCATAGCCAAAACATGGCAAATAATATTGCTAGTGGTGTCTTTGAATCTCAATTAGAACTCTCAGAATTTAAAGGGAATTATAAAGATTTAGCCTCAAGTATTAATTCTGTAGCAAAATCTTATTTAGCTCTTTTTGACAAACTTCCTGTTGTTGTTTTTTCCGCTAGACTTGATAATTCAGTGCTTTATATGAACGCTGCTGGTAAGCAAATACTTGGTAATGACTCTCCTATCAATAAAAAATGTAGCGATTTATTCTTTGCCAATACTTGTCAAGATGCAGAAACATGTTTGGGCAAAAATGCCGTAAGAAAGGGTGATACACACTTTGGCGAAGCATCTTGCACCTTGGGTAATAAAAAATTAGAAGTGTCTGTGCACGCAACACCTTTATATAACCTTGAAAACAATTTAGTAGCCTTTATGGAAATTGTTTCTGACATCACAGAAATTAAACGCCAAACACAAATGATTCAAGAAATGTCCACTCAAGCCAATGAAGTTGCTTTGCGTGTGGCCTCAGCAGCTGAAGAGCTTTCTGCTCAAACAGATCAAATTGTTCTTGGCTCCAATATGCAACGAGATCGCATTGAGAGCACTTCAACTGCCATGACTCAAATGAATGCTTCGGTTATTGAAGTAGCCAATAATGCAGCAAATACTGCCTCACAAAGTGATAGCGTGCGTCAAAAAGCGCATGAAGGCATTGAAATTGTAACTAAGCTTTCAGAGTCTATGGTATTGCTCAGCGGTTCTTCCGACAACCTCAAAGAAAACATGGAAAAATTTGATCGTCTTTCAGAAGGTATTGGCAGCGTTATCAATGTAATTTCTGATATTGCCGATCAAACAAACCTGCTTGCTCTTAATGCCGCCATTGAAGCTGCAAGAGCCGGAGAAGCAGGACGTGGCTTTGCCGTTGTTGCTGATGAAGTTCGTAAGCTTGCAGAAAAAACCATGGATGCAACCCGTGAAGTAGGGGAAAATATTAGAGCCATTCAAGTTTCCAGTACATCTAACCAACAAGAAGTGAGTACTGTGGTAACGCGCATTACCAGTATGGCAGAACTTGTAAATGCTTCTGAAGCCTCTTTACAAGACATAGTGCAAGTAACAGAACAGACTTCAGAAATGATTGCCGCTATTGCTTCTGCAGCTAATCAGCAAACTACTGTTTCTAATGAAGTTTCTGAATCCATGAGTGATATTACCGAAGTTGTAAACAACACTTCTGATACTATTTTGCAATCAGCCGATGCCATTCGTGAACTTTCTGTACAAGCTCAAGAATTGCAAGCAATTATTTCTAAGGCCAGTTAAAAGGTTAAAGAAATAATTAGAAAAAACTTCTTCTTGAGGGGGGAAGGGAAACTTTTGCTAGCACCAAAAAGTTGCCCCTTCCCCCGCCAACGCCCCCAGACCCCCACAAAACCCGCGGCAACAAAAAAAAAAAGACATATATAGAGTTG
>CAZBDD010000356.1:0-342 GCA_964490475.1 uncultured Desulfovibrionaceae bacterium | reverse complement strand
TTCCCCTTCCCCCCCTCAAACTCCCCCTTCCCCCCTCAAAACGCGCTGATACATAATAACTAAGACTTCTATAGAGTAGCATTTTTATTTACTAAGATGCTGCCATACAGAAGTCTTAATTTTTACCATAAACCAATAGGCGCGTTTTGAAAGGGGCCTGGAGGAAACTTTTTGGCGCAAGCAAAAGTTTACCCCAGAAAAAATAGTTCATCGTTAAAAAAAGAGCTTTACTCATGGAGTAAAGCTCTTTTATATTTTTAGTTAGGCATGCTAACAATAAGTTAACTACTAACCTTTTTTCTTCTGAATTTCTTCAGCAATGGCAGCAGGTACGCGCTCATA
>CAZBDD010000355.1:0-2200 GCA_964490475.1 uncultured Desulfovibrionaceae bacterium | reverse complement strand
GATGATAAAGAATATTGCTTTGAAAAAATGAGAGCAGCCTCTTGGCTTATAAAAAGTCTTTACCAAAGACAGCGCACATTGTATAAGGTAGTTGAGAGCATAATAAAATATCAGCGGCCTTTCTTTGAGCAAGGGGTTACACAATTGGCACCGCTTATTTTAAAAGATATTGCTGATGATATTTCTATGCATGAATCTACCGTAAGCCGCATTACATCAAATAAGTATGTAGCAACACCTCACGGTACTTTTGAGTTAAAATTCTTTTTTAACAGTGCCTTAGCCTTAGATGATGGTAGTCAAGTCGGTTCAGAAAGCGTAAAAGCTTTAATTAAAAAATTTATTGCAGAAGAAGACCCCAAAAGTCCTCTAAGCGATGAAAAAATAGGAGAAATGTTAAAAGAGCATCTTAAGGTGAATATTGCACGAAGAACAGTGGCAAAATATCGAACTGCCATGGATATTGCATCATCTTCGCGCAGAAAAGAGCATTTTTAGTGTTACTTATGTGAGTTCTCGATCTCGTACTACGTATTTACTTATGTCATTACGCTGTTTTATGGCGTTATGACTTGAGCAAAGGAGGAGCCTATGAATATTGCTTTCACATTTAAGAATTTTGAACCATCTGAACATCTTAAGAAGTATGCTCGCCGCCGTTTTGAAAAACTGGGACGTTTTTTTGGCAAAGCAGCCGGTCTAGATGTGCAAGTGAACCTGAGTATTGATAAATTTCGTCAGGTTTGTGATGTGCGCATTTCTGGTGAGGGACTTTCATTGACGGCCACAGAAAAAACGGAAGAAATGTACTCTGCCATTGATTTGGTGCTGGATAAGTTAGAAGCACAAATTAAAAAGCATGTTTCGCGCCTTAAAAAACAACACCGCCAAGCCCGCAATGCCAAGGTTGAAATATTTACGTATAACTTTGGTGCTGAAAGTGATGATGGGCAAATTGGCACCCGCCGTTTTGAACCTAAGCCCATGTCTTTAGACGAAGCCATTTTGCAATTGGAGGCTGTGGGTAGTGAATTCTTGGTCTTTTTAAGTGAAGAAAATCAACGTATTAATGTTGTATATCGTCGCAAAAGCGGAGATTATGGACTTATAGATCCTGTTGTGTAGCACTTTGCTACTTTGTTTTTATAGATAGTTTATGCAGCGGTGCTCTGCTGCTTTTGCGGCAGAGCACGTTTTATGGGGGACGATATGCGCATTTTTGAAGATGCAAAGCACACGCCCATAAAGGCTTTTATTGTCACCGGACTTTCAGGGGCAGGTAAAAGTACGGCTCTACAAGTTTTTGAAGATTTAGGGTATTTTACTGTAGAAGGTTTGCCCTTATCCTTGGTTTATGAAATGGTTATCATGATGCGACATGACTCCATGTTGCATTTTAAAGGCATTGCTCTTGGTATCTCTCTTCACAGTGAAAATCTTAGCGAAGATATTGACACTGTCATGCCCATGTTGGGCTTACAAAATGTTCAAACACAAATACTTTTTTTAGAGGCAGACGAAAGCGAACTTTTGCGTCGTTATGCCACTACTAGGCGTCCACACCCTTTAGAAAATAAGTGCACGGGCCTAGAAAACGCTTTGCAGGCCGAGCGTTTAAAGTTAAAATATTTGCGGCATATAGCGGATCTTGTGCTGGATAGCACTACCTTTTCTATACACGATTTGCGTCGTACCTTGCAACAGCATTATGGTAAAGAGGGAGCAGGGCAAGACACTTTGCGCCCCATGAAGGTACATATTATTTCTTTTGGCTTTAAATATGGTGTGCCTAAAGAAGCAGATATGATTTTTGATGTACGTTTTTTGCCAAACCCCCATTTTGACGTAAATTTACGGCCTCTTTCCGGTAAAGACAGCGCTGTGGAAGCCTATGTATACGGCAATAACTTGGAACAAGTTTTTTTTACAAAATTTCGAGATTTTATTCTTTTTACCTTAAGCCTTATGGAGGCAGAGGGGCGCTTTAGGCTTACTTTAGCCATAGGTTGCACAGGTGGGCGGCATCGTTCTGTGGTGACAGCGGAGCGCATTTGTAAAGCTATACAGCAAGCAGGATATGTGACAGCATTAGAACACAGGCATATGGCTTTAGATCCTAAACAGTGATGGTTTATCATGGTATTGGCTGAAAGCCTTGGAGAAGATATGAGTAATGAAGAAGCCCAAGTGGGTATTATTA
>CAZBDD010000354.1:0-2214 GCA_964490475.1 uncultured Desulfovibrionaceae bacterium | reverse complement strand
GACGACCATGAGGAAGTATTATGAAAATTACCCTACCCGATAAAAGTGTAGGTGCTGTCGCTGCCACAACCAGCAACGACAAAATGCACACTTTTTCTGACGATGGTACACATGGCTCACTCAATGACAATGCGGCAAGTATTGATGCTGGGGTTCATTTTTGGGATGTAGACAATAGTGACAACGTAATCTTTATTGAAGAAGATCTTTTTAGTGACTATAATGCAAGCTCGTTCAATGACGATACAGGACATATCGAATTTGACTTAGAGCTTGGAGATGTCTTTGATTTTGATTTTTCTGCTGATGGCCAACATACAGACAATACTGTTGATGTGCTTTTGGCACAAGGGGCAGATTTTAACACCATAGCCTCTAGCATTGCGGCAGATACGTTAGATAGTGTTGATATGGTAGTTTTTGGCGCTAATTCCCATAAGATTTTCGGGGAAACCATGAATGACCTCTTTAGCAATCTTGATGGTGTGCAGCGATGTACTCACGACAAAGTCAGTGTTGATGATGCAGCTTGGACTAAAGGGAATTCAGAGCACAATCTTGGCGGCAAAACCTATGTTGAATTTACCAATGAAAATGACGTCAGTATTTTAGTTGCTAAAACTTCTTTAGAAATAAACACTGCATAGAAAAATAAAAATATTTTCGCATAAAAGCATCGTTTTTCGATGCTTTTTTTTGTGAAAAATTCCATATATTAGAAATTCCTTTGGCCTACCCATTAGCTAATACACAACTTTATGTAGCAGTTTTAAAAAGTGCATAAAAAAGCTTGCCTATCTCTAAAAAAAAAGACAAACTACCGCAATTATATTTCTAGGATATTGCATGACCCAACTTGATGCGCTTTTAGCACAAATTCAACAAAAATTCGCGGTTAATTTTGACCCCATGGACGTGGACGGCATGCCGCTTCATGTACTTTCCATTACCAATATGACAGAACATTTAGATGGCCTTCTTGCTCAAAAAGCCATCCATGACCCTCTAAAAGATTTACCTCTCTGGGCTAAAGTTTGGCCGGCTTCCTTTATTTTAGGGCGTTTTTTACGCAAGCTAGAACCAGAAGGAAAAACTCTTTTAGAGCTTGGTGCCGGCACTGGAACTCTTGGTTTACTTGCCAGCCGCTATGGTTTTTCTTCTGTCTGCATTAGTGACATTGTGGAGGATGCTTTGCTTTTTGCAAAAGCAAATGTACTCAAAAATTCTTTAGAAGAATGCATTGATGTACGTCGTGTTGATATTAAAGATAGTCGTGCCACCTTGGGCGATACACGTTTTGACATGATTGCAGCCTCAGAAATTCTTTATTTAGAAGATTTACATCGCCCGCTCATCAAGTGCTTACAACGTCATCTTGCCGTGGGTGGGCAAGCTATTCTATGTACAGATATGGCAAGACGTCGTCCACGCTTTTTCAAACAAGCCGCTAAATTCTTCACCATTAAAGAAATGATGGTGGGCGTAAAGGGAAAAAGCGTAGAAGATGGCGTAGAAAAAGAAGAAAAACGTGTATACGTTCTACATGTGTTGGAGCCTAAATGATTCAATTACAATCTTGCCCTAAAGTACATGATATAGAATTAGATAAAGCCCAATCTCCAGCGGATACCGTGGCGCAAGTGCGTGAAAAGTTACAAAAACTTTCTCATGAAGGATTGGAAATTTTATCTCAAAGCATGGATATTACACGTGTAGATCAAGGGCGTCTTGGCATTCCAGTCTATTTAAGCAATTGCGGACAAGACGCACGACGTATTATGCCCACACGCAAGCAAATGGGTAAGGGAGCTTCCCCCATTCAAGCCGAAGCTTCTGCGCTCATGGAGCTTATGGAACGCTACTCCTTCTTTACTTTCTGGGAAGATATGCCGCATTGTGTTACATGCACATGGAGTGAAGCCAAAGAAAAATTCGGCGATAAGCTTATTCCTGTAGAGCATATGTTACAAGCAGTAGAAGATAGTCTTGCACCTGAAAAAGCTGAAGCATTACTTGAGCTTTTACCTTGGCATTTTTTTCCTGTGACAGATTTATCTACCATGAAAACCCTTTGGGCGCCGCTCAATTGGTTTAAAAAATTGGGAGAATTTAACGGAACCAGCGCCGGAAACACAGAAGAAGAGTCTTTATTACAAGGCTTATGCGAACTTGTAGAACGTCATGTATGCTGCCTTATTGATAGGGAACAACGCA
>CAZBDD010000353.1:0-2231 GCA_964490475.1 uncultured Desulfovibrionaceae bacterium | reverse complement strand
CTTGGAAATTGCGAAATGCGCGATGTGCTACACAACCTCGAAGAAGGCCTTGTGGTGTTGCCTGCTGCTTCTGGTATGCCCGAACTTGTAGAGCTAGATGCTGACCAAAGAGAATTACTTTTAAAGCGTTTAAATCCCTTATTACATGATTACCACTATGTTTTTATGGATCTTGGCGCTGGCATCACAGATATGGTGCAAGCCTTCGCAGCCATGGCAGCTTTGCGCGTGGTGGTGGTAACACCAGAGCCAACGTCACTCACCGACAGCTATGCGCTTATTAAAATTTTATACAAAGAGCACGGCATTAAAGATTTCATGATTATCGTTAATGAAGTGGAAAATACCAAAGAAGAAAGACAAACCTTTAACAAGCTTAATATGGCATGTAAAAGATTCTTAGGAATTACCCCCACTTTACTCGGAAGTGTGCGTTTTGATCCAAAACTTATTGAAGCTGTGCGCATGCAGCAACCATTAATGCGATATGCCAAAGGCAGCCCAGCCAGTGTAGATATTGAAGAACTAGCTAAAAAACTTCAAAAATATCGCCTAAATATGCTTGAATCTTTGGCTACAAGAAACGTTTTAGAGATTTTTAGCGAATAAATATTTACTTTTACATGAAAATTCTGTAATTTGAGATCTGTTAAGACATTTTTTATAATTGGGAGACAGTATGAATAAAAGCGAACTCATCAAAGCACTTGCCGAAGAAAGCAATTTGCCCATGGAAGATGCCACCTTGGTGGTGACCACTTTTGTTGACTGCATGAAAGACTCTTTACTTGCTGGTGAACGTGTAGAAATTCGTGGCTTTGGTTCCTTTAAAATTAAAGAATACGAAGGCTATACAGGCCGCAATCCTAAAACAGGGGAAAGCGTCGTTGTTATTCCAAAGCGCCTCCCTTTCTTCCGTGCTGGTAAAGAACTTAAGGAATACCTTAATCAATAGTGGTTTGTGCTAGCGCACACAATGTTTTTTTGACCTCTTACTAGAGAGGACTGTTATGCAGTTTGTTGGTGCATTCACGGCTTTGGTGACCCCCTTTTACAAAGGCGCTGTGGATGAAGAGCGGTATCGTGCGTTCATTGAATGGCAAATTGAAGAAGGTATTAATGGCCTTGTGCCTTGTGGCACTACAGGCGAATCTGCTACTTTAAGCCATGAAGAACATGAAAAAGTCATTGAAATTTGTATTGATCAAGCCAAAGGGCGTGTACCTGTTCTGGCAGGTGCCGGATCTAATAACACCCAAGAGGCCATTCGCCTTACTCGCTTTGCCAAAGAAGCCGGTGCTAGCGGTGCATTGCTTATAACACCGTATTATAACAAACCCACGCAAGAAGGCTTATATCTACATTATAAAGCCATTCATGATGCTGTGGATTTTCCCATGGTTTTATATAATGTACCTGGACGTACAGGCTGTAACTTGCTTCCTACTACAGTAGGACGCTTAGCAAAAGATTTCAAAAACTATGTGGGAATAAAAGAAGCTACGGGTAATTTAGCACAAGTTTCTGATGTTATACAAGAAAGCCCAAGCTCTTTTAATGTACTTTCTGGTGATGATTTTACTGTATTACCCCTTATGAGCCTTGGTGGATGTGGTGTTATTTCTGTGACATCTAATATTATGCCAGCTAAGATGGCTGCTCTATGTGCAGCATTTAAAGCAGGAGATGTGCAAAAGGCCAGACAAATACACTATGAACTTATGCCTTTAAACAAAGCCATGTTTGTAGAAACAAATCCAACACCGGCCAAAACAGCACTTGCTATGATGGGCAAGATGGATGCTGAAATACGCCTACCCTTATGCAATCTGTCACATCAAAATTGTGACTACTTGCGCGGTGTGCTAGAAAGCGTAGGCATTAAGCTTTCTTAGTATATACAAATAGAAAAACAGAAAATCCTCACACAGAAATTGCGTGAGGATTTTTTTTATTTGTATAAAAAAGTAGATGAGCTATTTTTCTGTAGAAAACGTTTACTGCGCCAATTGCATAAAATTTCAATGCAAAAACTGTTTAGCTTAACAAATATTAACAGGCGCGTTTTGAGGGGATGGGGGGAGCTTTTTGGCGCAAGCAAAAGTGCCCCTTCCCCCTCAAAAAAATAAAAAACTAAAGCAAATATAAGAAATTATCAGAACTTCATCCTATAAGCGCCACAAACTAAATCCTGCTTGAGACATTTGCTCTCTATTCCAAAAGCTCTTTAT
>CAZBDD010000352.1:0-2232 GCA_964490475.1 uncultured Desulfovibrionaceae bacterium | reverse complement strand
GTGATAAATGGTGTGATAAAAAATATTTTTTTACATCTAACACGCTAAAATATAAAACACATAACCCCGCCTCCTAAGCGGTAGGCCGTGTGTTCGATTCACGCCGGGAGCACCATTAAAATCAAGATTTTCCTTTAAAAATCAAGACTTATAAATAAAGGGAGAAAAGCAAGCCTATTTGCTTTTCTCCCTTTTTCTGTGGAAAAGAAACCCAGCAGCTAGGCTGGTGGGTTCTTACTTTATCTTAGATATCAAGCGGATTTCTTGGTAGATTCGTCCCTTGCTAATAATACTCAATTACGGCATATTTACGCATAGCTTAGTGAAAACCATCGCTTAGGAGAGGCACATGAAACCTGCTGTACATATACAAACCTTATGGAACTTCAAGCCACTCCAGACATAAAAGACGGCAAAAAAGGTACACAGTGTTTTACAGGTACCCCAGAAATAGTAAAATATATTGAAAAATTAAAACAATACATTTTATACCCACAAAATAGGTAAAATCTGCCTATATTTGTAAGTTGTCAAGTCATACGCAATCCTTTTGATACTATAGTAGTCAATGATACGCGCCAAGCAGACCTTGCTATAAATACATGTTACGATGAAGCCATTAGTATGAATCTAGGCTTTGGCAACTTCTTTACATGGTTTAAGATCAAGGAAGACCTTGAAGATGAAATAGAGCTACATCTACACCCAAAATGGCAAAGAGCTATCATTTCACAACTTTTACATACATTCACAGGATGCCAATTCATCATCACCACACACTCTCCACAAGTTGTAGGTGAAGTAAAACCAGAAAATATTTGGATTTTAGAAGAAGGACAAGCTCCATATCATCCAAACCGCTCTTACGGCATGGACTCGTCTGAGCTTTTACAAGAAGTTATGGGAGCTCCCAGCACCAATGAACAAGTCTCAGCACAGCTTGTAGATATTGAACGCTCTATTGACCATGGTGAATATGATGATGCTCGCAGTAAAATAAGCGCTTTAGCTAAAGAAACAGGCAGTATTCCATCACTTATAGGGGCAAATACTTTGCTTATTATGGAAGGCGAAGAAAGTGTAGAATTGGGAGAATACACTGTCTTCAGTTCTCAATCTTAATGTACACCAACTCCAGTTGAACCGTAAAAGTGTTATGAATGCAGTGAATAGGAGTCTAATAAGTGTAGCATTCTAGGGAAATATGAAGAATATAGCTCGCATATTCACTCAAAAGGTGATGTAAAAGAAGAAAGTATGGAAATTTCTTACGATTTTAGCGGAAAAAGCTTTCCTCTCACACAAGAAAATATAGATGCTATGGATTGCCCAGCGCATCATAAACTTGGTGAAGAAATTTCTCTGGGCTTTTCTGGGCATGATATTGAAAAACTTATGGATATCCCTCTTGTAATAAATGCACAAGTACAATTGCATGAACAAGAAAAACATGGTTATCAATCTGGCTATGAAATGCGTATAGTCCAAAGTCAAAACCATAGAAAATCATTTTTTCAACATCGGGATTCGCACACTTGATGACCTCAAAGGCGCAAATCCCGAAGAACTCTTCGCCAAGGACGCCGCCTTTAAAGGCAAGCAAGTTCCCCTTACAATCTCCTATCAATTTCCTGTAAAAGTTCTTCCCATGTATATTCTTTTGGTTCTTCGTCATCCCAGTCATCAAAAACGTTCAGGCATGCGCGTTCTAAAAAATCAACAAAGTCATCTTCTAAAGACTGTATAGCATCTTGTATGAGGGGATGTTCGCTTTTTAAAAAGGAGACAGTTTTTTTAATTTCGCCTGAGTTTTTATCTCTAGGTACTCGTCAAGGCTTTGCAAAAAAAACAATTCTATTAGTTCCGCTTTTTTGTGTTGTATAGCATAAGCTAAGGGGCTATTTTCTTGTAAAAGCATAGCGGCATATGCTTTTACAATGGCACGGGGTTTTTTATCGTTCCAGAATCCTTTTCAGTGACGAAAATTTATAACAGCACAGCAAGTTTTACCTTTATCAAGGAAGTTAAACTATGGCAAGTTTTGAACATGTGCCTGTTCCGAGAAAAAACAGGCTTAAAGCATGGATGGCAGAGAGATATATAACTTTTTTTGCTATTGGTGAACGTTTGGAAATAACAGCTCAAAGAGCTCGCGCTGCGCTTAATGCAGAAGCTATTTCCTCTGAATCTTGGATAAATTTCGTGAACTAGCTATACCAGAAAATCTTTTAC
>CAZBDD010000351.1:0-2243 GCA_964490475.1 uncultured Desulfovibrionaceae bacterium | reverse complement strand
CATTGGAATATAGCGGAATACCCACAAGCACAGCGCTAGGCACTGTCCACCATTCGCCAGCACCCAAATTTTCTGCAAACCAATTGGCCGGTACAAAACCATGTAAGGCAGCACCAATACCTACGCCTATGATGACCCATTTCCAAATTCTTAAGAAGATAGTGCGCATTTCATGATAGGCGAAAGTATGCCTTTCTTTAACGCTCAATTTTGTAATTTTGTTATTTTCATTCACATAGTGCACAGCAGGGGCATGCTCCATGGCCTCTTTTACAAAGGGTTGTAACCAGCGCTCAGCTTTTAAAGCATCCATTACAAAGCCCCCCACAATACCCGCAGTCAAGCCAATGGAAATATACACCAAGGTAAATTTCCAGCCCAATAAGCCCCAAAGCAAAACCACAGCGATTTCATTTATCAATGGCGACGTAATCAAAAATGACATGGTAATACCGATGGGAATTCTTGCTGTGGTAAAACCTAAAAATAAGGGAATGCTAGAGCAAGAACAGAAGGGAGTCACTGCTCCAAACATGGAACCGAAAAAATAGCCCACACCTCTTGCCTTGGTGGATAAGTAGTCGCGCACTTTTTCTACATTTAGTGAGGCACGTAGCCAGCCAATACCATAGATGAGGGCCACTAAAAGCATGAGTATTTTAACGGTATCATAAAGGAAAAACTCTAAGGATGCGACAAAATGCGAATCTTTGTCTAAACCTAACACCGTATATACAAGCATATGAGCTGCGTCTAAAATATACACATACACCACTGTCCATAAGGAGGCCAAAACAGCTAAAATGAGAAAATACTTCTTATTCCAAGTAAAGAAAGTATCTTGCATTGTTGATGATTCCATATATATTCCTTATTTTAACAGTTGTTGAATTATTGGTATATAAGCACAAAAAATTTTGCAGTCCTTTACTTCTCGCTACACTTCAACAATTCAACACTATTTGAATAATGTCAAGAGTAATATATAAAAAATTTTTGAAATATTAATTAATTCATTTTCTGAGGGAGGGAGAATATTTAAAAGGACAATAAGCGCGTTTTGAAGGGGGTCTGGAGGAAGCTTTTTAGCAAAAGTTTCCCCCAGAAAAAATAATGAATCAGCATTTTTTTTAAAAAAATTCTTTCATAATTATTAACAAATTCGAGGTAATTGATCACCTTCTAACATGGAAAGCAAACGTTTACCGCCGATTTCTGTCTTAATAATCACCTGTCCGGCCTTCGTTAGCCCTTGCTCTGGTGCCAACACATGGCCTATTAAAGCAGCCCCCTGCCCATAGGGACTTTGGCGCATGACCGCAAGAACATTTTCTGCTTCTGCTTGCGGCACAATACAAATAAGCTTTCCTTCATTGGCAAGGTATAAGGGATCAAGACCCAAAAAAGATGCGCCATTACTTACAGAAGCATCCACAGGCAAGAGCTGTTCTTGTAGCTCCATACACACCTGAGATTGTGCGGCAATTTCATTTAATGTGGTGGCTAGTCCCCCGCGAGTAGGATCACGCAATACATGCACATGTTCCGGCGCGCTAACAGCCTGCAAGATATCTTGCACCATTTGCCCCAAAGGAGCGGAATCTGAACGCACGTCGGAAACAAAAGAAAGCCCTTCACGTTGTGCCATAATAGTTAAACCATGATTGCCTATAGGCCCACTAATTACAATGGCATCTCCTACTTGGGCATTATGCCCCGAAGGCGGTGCAGGCGTTATTACTTGCCCTATTCCTGTTGTATTAATAAATATTTTATCGCACATGCCCCGCGGCACAACCTTAGTATCTCCGGTAACAATGCTCACCTGCGCCTCTTGAGCAGCCTGTGCCATATCTGCAACCACACGCTCTAAAATATCTAAATCAAGGCCTTCTTCTAAGATAAATGCACAAGATAAATAGCTAGGCTTTGCACCCAACATGGCCACATCGTTTACAGTTCCATGTATGGCCAAAGTACCAATACTACCGCCGGGGAAAAACAATGGTGTTACCGTGTAAGAATCTGTGCTCATAGCCAAAGGCCCTTGCATGGGCAAAAGAGCGGCATCATCCATACGCTCTAAAATTTCATTGGAAAAATGCCTAAAAAAACAGTCAGAAATCAAGCGCTGAGAAGCCTTGCCACCACTGCCACAGTCTAGTAAAAGCGTCTTCTTTGTCATACTAATTATCCAAACGATATTTATAATAAGCGGCACACGATCCCTCAGTGGACACCAT
>CAZBDD010000350.1:0-2248 GCA_964490475.1 uncultured Desulfovibrionaceae bacterium | reverse complement strand
TTATGCGAACTTGTAGAACGTCATGTATGCTGCCTTATTGATAGGGAACAACGCACAACCCCCACCATTAATCAAGAAGCAACACAAATAGATGACCCCACCCTGCAAGGTTTACTTTCTGCCTTTGCCAAAGAAAATGTGCATATACTCTTAAAAGATTTCTCTTTAAACATGCCCGTACCCACCGTAGGGGCTGTTGCCTATGACGCCAGCACTTTTCCTCACACATCAGAAATTGTCTTTACCGCCGGAACTGCCTCAAGCCCCGCAAAGGCTGCCATTCGTGCTGTTACTGAAGTGGCACAGCTGGCAGGAGACTTTTGTACATCGGCATGCTACGAAGCTTCCGGCCTCAGTAAGTTTGATGCTCTTGAACAAATACAATGGCTTAAAAAGGGAGATACCGTTTCTCTTGCCACTTTGCCTACGCTAGAGCAAGATGATATTCTAAAAGAATTACAAGCTCTTATTCATGGGCTACACACACAAGGCTTTCCTGTGTATGCCATTTCCACCATGCACCCCAAGCTAAAGGTACATACGCACTATTGCTTTGTTCCAGGTCTTGCCTTTAGAGAAAGAGATAAAAATCAAAGCCTTGGCCTTTTTATTGGGCGTATTTTAGCAGAAGAATGCTCCGAAGAAGTAGCTATGCATGGCCTTGATTTACTTGAAAAATTCTATCCTGATGCGCATTTTATCCCTTTTTTTCAGGGAATGTTAGCTTTACGACAAGAAGAGTATAACAAGGCTCACGAGCTTTTTGTTATGGCTGAACCAAAACAGCCAGAGAATGATGCTAAAGGATTGGCCGCTTTTTATGCCGGATACACTCTTACATTACAAGAAAAATGGCAAGAAGCCCTACCCTTTTTGAGTAAAGCCCTCAACTATTGTCCGGATATGAAAGAATACGGAAATTTGCGTGGTGTAGCTCATTTCAAACTCAAAGAATATGCCTTGGCAGCCCAAGATTTTCAGCTGGTTCTGCACATAGATAAAGGCTCTGTCATGGATATTGCCAATTTGGGGCTTTGTCATAAATTTATGGGAAATACCGAAGAGGCCATACATTATCTTTCTGCGGCCTTAAAGTTAGACCCAAGTCTTGCATTTGCACGCACGCATTTAGAAGAAATACAATAAAAACCACAACCTAGACTGAGGAAAAAATGAGTAATGAAGTAGATAAAATTATTTATTCCATGATTCGTGTAACGAAGCGCCATGGACAAAGGGAAGTATTAAAAGATATCTCCCTTTCTTATTTTTATGGCGCAAAAATTGGTGTACTTGGCTTAAACGGTGCAGGGAAATCCTCCCTACTACGCATTTTAGCCGGTGTGGAAACAGAATTTGATGGAAAAACCGTGCTTGCTCCCGGACATACCATCGGCTATCTAGAACAAGAACCTTTAGTCAATGAAAATCGTACCGTGCGGGAAGTTGTTGAAGAAGGCGTTCAAGAATTAGTTGATATTGCTAAAGAGTACGAAGCTATCAATGCCAAATTTGCCGAACCCATGGAACCAGAAGAAATGGACGCCCTTATTGAAAAGCAAGGGCAAGTGCAAGAATTGATGGACAATAAAGGCATTTGGGATTTAGACTCCCGCTTAGAAATGGCCATGGATGCGCTGCGCTGCCCTCCTGGTGATACGCCTGTTTCTGTTATTTCTGGTGGTGAGCGCCGCCGTGTGGCTTTATGCCGCTTACTCTTGCAAAGCCCTGATATTTTATTATTAGACGAACCTACTAACCACTTAGATGCCGAATCCGTCGCATGGTTAGAGCGTTTTCTCTCTACCTTCCCTGGCACTGTTATAGCAGTTACCCACGATCGCTACTTTCTTGATAATGTGGCTGGTTGGATTTTAGAACTCGACCGCGGCCGCGGCATTCCATGGAAGGGAAATTATTCCTCTTGGCTCGAACAAAAGCAAAAACGCCTTGCAAACGAAGAAAAATCTGAAGCGCAACGTCAAAAAACTCTTGATAGAGAACTTGAATGGATTCGCATGTCTCCTAAGGGGCGCCATGCTAAAGGTAAGGCTCGTATCAATGCTTATGAAGCCATGCTTTCGCACGAAAGTGAAAAATTAGCGCCGGATCTTGAAATTTATATTCCCCCAGGACCACGGCTTGGCAAAAGTGTCATTGAAGCCAAGGGGCTTAAGAAAAGTCTTGGTGACAAACTTTTAGTGGAAGGACTTGACTGCATTATTCCTGCCGGAGCCATCGTGGGCAT
>CAZBDD010000349.1:0-2249 GCA_964490475.1 uncultured Desulfovibrionaceae bacterium | reverse complement strand
GCAAAGATAAAGCCATTAAGCCACAAGAAGTTATTGAAACGCTGTATGAATTGTGTAAAGACAAAAAGACAGTTATTTCCACCGAGGTAGGCCAACACCAAATGTGGACAGCGCAATACTATAAGTTTAATGAACCTCGCACATTGCTAACATCGGGCGGCCTTGGTACTATGGGCTATGGCTTTCCTTCTGCTATCGGTGCACAATTTGCCATACCTGATGCTTTGGTTATTACTGTGGCAGGTGACGGCTCTATTCAAATGAATATCCAAGAAATGGCCACGGCTGTTGCCAATAAGCTACCCATTAAAATTCTTATTTTAAATAACCAATACTTGGGTATGGTACGCCAATGGCAAGATCTTTTCTATCAAAAGCATTACAGCAACACCAATATGGAAGCTCAACCAGACTTTGTAAAGCTTGCTGAAGCTTATGGCGCCGAAGGCTACAGAGTTACAGAAGCTTCTGAGTTGGAAGGCACCCTTGCCATTGCACTGGCTTCGCCTAATACAGCCATTATTGATGTGGTTGTAGAGCGTGAAGAAAATGTTTCCCCCATTGTCCCGGCAGGTGCTGCTTTGGACGAAATGTTGCTTATATAGGAGAGCCGCCATGCAACATGTTCTTTCTGTTTTGGTAGAAGACGAGCCAGGTGTTTTGTCTCGCGTGGCTGGCTTGTTTAGTGGACGCGGGTTTAATATTGAATCATTAAATGTGGCTCCCACGTTGGAAGATGGCGTATCGCATATGACCATTACCACCAGTGGTGACGCGCAAATTATTGAGCAAATAATCAAGCAATTGCGTAAACTTGTAACGATTATAAAAGTAGTGGACTTTAGTGAACATCGCTCGGTTTCTCGTGAGATGTTACTTTTGAAAGTACATGCCGAGGGTGCTAATAGAGGCGAAATCTTACGTACAGTGGAAATTTTCCGTTGTCGCGTTATGGATGTAGGACATTCAGAAATGACCATTGAAGCCACAGGCAATAAAGAAAAATTAGATGCCATTATCGGTTTATTACAACGTTATGGTATTAAAGAAATTGCGCGTACGGGCATGGTAGCTATGCGCCGTTCTATGCAACCCGAATAAAGTGCTCAAAAAGGGTGACTACAGGCTCATATTTTTTTATTGGTGACGTAGTATAAAGGATATACTTACTGCAAAGAAATGTTTGTATCTTACCTTTTTTAACAAGTCATAGTAAAAATTATTTATACAAAATAGGCTCATTCAGGCATTTTTGCTTTTTATTAACATTTTAGCTTTGAATTACTGAGGATTTCCCATGAAAGTGTATTATGAAAAAGACGCCGATATTTCCTTATTGAAGGACAAGACCGTTGCTATCATTGGTTATGGCAGCCAAGGTCATGCCCATGCGCAAAATTTACGCGACTCCGGTGTCAACGTCATTGTTGGTCAACGCCCAGGGGGCGCCAACTATGAATTGGCCAAAGAACATGGCTTTAGCCCCATGTCTGCCTCTGAGGCCGCACAAAAAGCTGATTTCATCATGATTTTATTGCCTGACCAAGTACAAGCACAAGTCTATGAAAATGACATTAAGCCGCATTTGAATTCTAGCAAATGCCTTCTTTTTGCTCATGGTTTTAATATTCACTTTGGTCAAATTGAGCCTCCCAAAGACGTGGACGTTTTCCTTATTGCTCCAAAAGGTCCAGGCCATCTTGTACGTCGTACCTTTACCGAAGGCGGCGGCGTACCTTGCCTTGTGGCTATTCATCAAGATGCCAGTGGTAAATCTTTAGATAAGGCCCTTGCTTACGCTGCTGGCGTAGGTGGCGCTCGTTCTGGTGTTATTGAAACGAGCTTCCGTGAAGAAACAGAAACCGACCTTTTTGGCGAACAAGCCGTTTTGTGCGGTGGTCTATCTGCATTGATTAAATGCGGCTATGAAACCTTGGTAGAAGCTGGCTATCAGCCAGAAATGGCCTATTTTGAATGCTTGCATGAAGTAAAGTTAATTGTAGACCTTATTTATGAAGGTGGTCTTGCTCGCATGCGTTATTCAGTTTCTGATACAGCCGAATATGGCGACTATGTTACTGGACCACGCATCATCACTGCTGAAACTAAAAAAGAAATGAAGCGTGTGCTGAATGACATTCAAAGCGGTCGTTTTGCGCGTGATTTCATCTTAGAAGCTCGTGCAGGTTACCCCATGTTCAAAGCCACTCGTCGTTTAGAAGCTGAACACGGTGTGGAAGAAGTGGGCG
>CAZBDD010000348.1:0-2252 GCA_964490475.1 uncultured Desulfovibrionaceae bacterium | reverse complement strand
GCCCACAAGCTGCATGTGCCGCTGATTGGAACAAAGAGGCTTGTAAGTAAAAGGAACTATGATAGCTCACACGTTGAACAACGTCTTTTTCCTGTATATGTTTATAAATAAAATGTCAATATGTTTTTTTAATATTTGAGATAAAAATTTGCGTATTATTTTTTAGGCGTAATATGGTAAAATTTACAAAATTTGAAATGAAAAAGAGATATACATGACTTAAAGGTAAAAAATAAGCCCTCTATGAAGTCTAATCCATAGAGGGCTTATTTTTGATAGGAATTTACATATTTTCAGGAGCTAAAAGATGAATTTTTGCAAAGTTACTCTTTAGTTGTTGTAGCGTTTTTTGCCACTCATGTTCTCCGCGTAAAACATGTATTTCTGCTTTTCCATCTTCTATAAACTGATTTAGGCTTTTAAAAAATGTAGCAGCTTCTTCTTTTTCTAGTCCGTAAACATAGTCTACAAACTCTTCCATAGCTCCAGCCGGAGCCAAGTGATCTACATTACCATAATGGCTTAAACTTTTGGCTATGTAGTAGTAGGCTTTTATGGGGCTTGCACATTGCTGTGCAAGCTCCGTAAGCTGCGCAATATTTGTTTCTGTTAAAGGTATGTCTTTATTAGCAAGACATACTATGCAATTATTTTCGCTATGAGTACCAAGCAAACACCGCATGCTATAACTATGATATCCTGCTGTCTGCTTTTTGAAATTTTGTTCCACATATGCTCTCCTGATGTTCATTTATTATTTCAAGAAATAGATAACAACCCACAAGGTTAGGGCAGCTTTTATACCAGCTACCACAAAGCCCAAGGCAGCGCCGGAAAGCCCTGCAGCCTTAATATCAGAAAGGCGGGTAGTTAATCCAATGCTAGAAAAGCCAAGCAAGAAACACCAGTTCATAAAAGAACTAGCCATCTTTACTTGAGGCTGTGTTAAGTAACCAAGGGTATTAAAGGTAACAATAGCTAAGAAGCCTATAACAAATATGGGGAATTTGTCTAAAATGAGCTTCATTTTGCTTGAACCTTCCATTTGAGCTTGCACTTCTGCGTCGGCATTGGCAACCATAATGGCAAGAACTAAAACTACAAAGGGTAAGAAAACAACTCGGCCAATGTTATAAACACCAGCAACATCGCCTGCTTCTGGGCTATAAGCTAGACCTGCCGCTAAAACCTGAGCGGAGTTAATGATACCTACGCCTGCAAAGGCGCCAAATTGATTGCCAGTAAGTTCAAACCACTGACCCACAAAAGGGAAGACAAATAAGGCTATCAAGCCAAACATCAAGACCACTGCAATGGTATAAGCCATGTCTTCATTTTTTGCACGAACAGCAGGGGCAATGGCCACAGCAGCAGATACACCACAGACAGAAAGACCAGCAGCAAGACATGCACTGAGTGAAGGCGACATGTGCAATTTGCGACCTACCCACATAAGAATTAAGGCGGTGGCGAAAAGGAAAACAGCAATAATAATTAAGGCTTCAGTTCCTGTTTTTACAAGGCCAGCAAAAGAATATTTACAGCCCATTACAACAATACCGGTTTTTGTTAAAATTGTAGAAAATTTTAACCCAGGTTGAAAAATTGCAGGGACCCCAAAAACATTGAGAATCACCATACCTAAAATAATAGCCACGATAAAGTTACTGAGATTTAGGCTTTTGATAACGGGGTGTAGGTTGTTAATGAGAGGAGTAACATACCATGCTATCAAAGCGACACTTGTAAATAAGGCAAAACCTGGAAGCACTTTTATAATGCTTGCCAGAGTGCCTTGTTTTTCATTAGCCACACTTTCCATTTATACCTCCATTAGAATCACAGAAAAGCAATGGCAAGAAAATCTCATGCTGTCAAGGGATTGTAGTATGTTTTATGAAAAAACCATGATGATTGTGAAAAAAATAAACAACTTTTTTCATAGCGAAATAGCAGTATTAAGGTATATTAAGATTCAAAAAATACTTCATCGTTGTATTTTAGATGGGAAAATTGTTAAAGAAATCGTGTTTGGTAAAGAAGTATTGTGAAAAAAAGGATTTTTTGTATGTGGCTATTTTGCAACATAATTTAGCATTATTGCACAAAAAAAGGTAAGGAAAATAAGATTTTTTTCCTTACCTTTTATGCTTGTAAATAGTATAATGGTATTTTTTATCGATGTGTAAAAAGGGCTCTTTACACATTAAAGAGGAAGTGCATGACATCCCCATCTTTCACCACATATTCTT
>CAZBDD010000347.1:0-2257 GCA_964490475.1 uncultured Desulfovibrionaceae bacterium | reverse complement strand
ATTTCGCGTTGTGGGGTGGGGCTTGATTCCGTAGATACAACCTATGCCAAGGAGCATAACATTACTGTTATGACTACATCGGCAGATATGCTAGCCGTGGCGGTGGCTGAACATACCTTAGGTTTGGCTTTAGGGGTATTGCGCCATACTGCATGGCAAGATAGAACTGTGCGCCAAGGGCAATGGAAAAAAAGCATGGGGTCTTTATTACGTGGGAAAAAACTGGGCATTGTGGGGCTTGGGCGTATGGGTACAGCCGTGGCTACACTTTTTTTTGCTTTAGGCTGTTCTGTTGCTTTTACAGATATTCGAAAAGAGACGGCTCTGAACGCTACCTGCTCTCTATCGTCTTGGCAATATATGCCTTTGGAAAATTTACTTGTGTGGGCAGACATACTTTCTTTACATTGTACTGCCATGCCCCATGCAAAACCATTGTTAAGAGCAGAGCAATTGGCGTGTATGCGCGCCGGAACATGGCTTATAAATACGGCTCGCGGCTCTTTGGTAGATGAAGAGGCTCTTTATACAGCGCTTAAAAGTCAGCATCTTGCCGGAGCAGCGTTGGACGTTTTTTACAAAGAACCCTATGTGGGGAAATTAACGACATTAGATACCTGCATTTTAACTCCTCACACGGCATCTTATGCTCGTGAGGCGAGGGCACATATGGAGATGGAAGCAGTGCAAAATTTGTGCACTGCTTTACAAAAATAAAAAATCAATCCCTTCCCAAGAAAAATAAAATAAAAATAGAAGCAATTTTTTTATAAAGCTTATAAAGGAATATAGTATGTCCATAACACATTTAGTTCTTGATTGCGATGGTGTAATTTTAGAAAGTATCGCCGTAAAAACCAAGGCCATGGCCGAAATGGCTAGACCTTACGGACAAGAAGCCATGGATCGCTTGGCTATGATGCATACCAGCCATGAGGGTGTGAGCCGTTTTATAAAATTCGGTTGGTTTTTTGAAGAGGTTTTGGGTAAAAAAGCCACCAAAGAAGATTTAGAAGAGTGGAATGAACGCTTTATGAAAAATGCTCATGAAGCTTTAGTGCAATGTGATTTAGTTCCCGGTATTGAAGAAGTTTTGCAGACATGGCATGGAAAAATGCCCATATATGTGTGCTCTGGGGCACCTCAAGGTGATTTGCCTTATATTTTGCATACGCGCGGGGTAGGGCATTATTTTGCAGGTATTTACGGTTCCCCACCAGATAAAGTAACTTTATTGGGCAATATAGTGCGTGAGGCTAAGGCAGATCCCGCTGATGTGCTTATGGTAGGCGATGCTCCTTTGGATAGAGAAGCTGCGGAAAGTGTAGGCACACAATTTTATGGACGTGGTTCTTTGTTTGTGGGTGGCCCTTGGCCTTATGGAGATGATTTAACTGGATTGAATGATTGGATAAAAGAGAATAAATAAGCGTTTTTTTGCTAAAAAGAGTAGGTGAAAAATTTTAGTAGGCATTTTTTTTCTTTTTTAGTATACGGTACACTGTACGTGAGAGTAAGGAGAAAATATGAAATTTACAAAGATGCACGGCATTGGCAATGACTATGTCTATATGGATGCACGTATAAGCCCCGTGGAAGATCCTGCGGCTTTGGCAATACAAGTGAGCGATAGACACAAAGGTATTGGTTCTGATGGTTTAGTGCTTATTTTACCCTCTGAGGTAGCAGATGTGCGCATGCGTATGTTCAACAGCGATGGGAGTGAATCACAAATGTGTGGTAATGCCATACGTTGTGTGGGAAAGTATGCCTACGAACACGGTCTTGTGCAAAAGCCTACTTTGAGCGTAGAGACATTGGCCGGTATTAAAATTATTACCTTGCTTTTTGCTGAAAATGGTTCCGATACTGTTACGGGTGCCACGGTAGATATGGGCACGCCGGAATGGACAGCGGCGCGTATCCCTGTGGACCATGGTGACGAAACAGCATTGGAAATTCCGGTACAAGCCCTAGGGAGAGAATTTACCGTGTCTTGTGTCTCTATGGGAAATCCTCACGCTGTTATTCAAGGTGAAAATCTAGACGATTTTGACATAGCCACCTTGGGCAGTGCTTTAGAAAACCATCCCCTGTTTCCAGAACGTATCAATGTGGAATTTATAGAAGTTTTAGATAGAAATAATGTGCGTATGCGTGTGTGGGAACGAGGTGCAGGTGAAACACAAGCTTGTGGTACAGGAGCCTGTGCTGTGGCTGTGGTGTGTGCGCGCCTTGGACTTACAGAAAGAGATGT
>CAZBDD010000346.1:0-2266 GCA_964490475.1 uncultured Desulfovibrionaceae bacterium | reverse complement strand
ATTTTTCCACATATGCACAAAAGCTAAACCAGTGCCGTGCATAACGCCCCATATTAAAAATCGTAAATGTGAACCATGCCATAAACCGCCAAGAGTCATGGTTATTAATAAATTTATGTAGGTGCTGCCTTTGCGATTGCCCCCCAAGGGAATGTATAAATAGTCACGTAACCATGAGGATAAAGAAATATGCCAGCGTCGCCAAAAATCTTGAATGCTTATGGCTAGGTATGGTGCATTGAAGTTTTGAGGAAGGCGATAGCCCATAAGGCGCCCTACTCCCACAGCAAGGTCGGAATATCCTGAAAAGTCGCAATAAATTTGCATAGCATAGGCATATACCGCTATTAATACCGTAATAGAAGCATAACTGTCTGGCGTGGAAAAAACATTATGCACTATGTGCTCTGAAAGATAACTCGCTAAAACAACTTTCTTAAAAAGGCCGCTAATAATAAAGGTGAAGCCTAAAATTATATCTTGTTGTCTGCTTTCAAGGGTATTTTCAAAGCCTTGTGGTAGAAAATGTTCCCTGATAAGGCGAGGATTTTCTGCTACTTCTCCGCGTAGTTGCGGGAAAAAGTTTTTGGCACGCAAAATGGGCCCAGCCAAAATTGTTGGAAAAAATGAAACAAAGAGCAATACATTGAAAAAGCTTTCTACTTTTTGTGTTTTATCACGGTACAGGTCTATGGCATAGGAAAGCCCTTGAAATGTATAAAAAGAAAGTCCAATAGGAAAAATGAATTCTGCATTGGCTATAAGCTCATACATGGGAATGGTTAGCCCCAGAGCATTTAGAGCTAACTCTATATTTAATAAGAAAAATTCGTAATATTTATAAAAGATAAGAAAAAGAAGGTGAATGGTAACATTGCAACCAAGCACGCATTTAGCTAGTAAGGCTCTGTGCGCATAGTGGCGTACAATACCAACAGTAAGCCAGTTGAGCACGGCCACTGCCAGCAACAAAGGTAAAAAAGTCATACCAGCCGAAGCATAAAATATAATATTAAAAGCTAGTAAGCCAGTTTTGTAAGTAAAGGTACCTTTACGTACAAAGGCATGCATGGCAAGAACAAAGATAAAGAAAAAAGTGAATGTTATTGTAACAAAATTCATGAGTATATGTTCCCAAAGCAAAAAATGCCCAAAAAAGAAAAAGCCATGCCCTTATACATCAATATTGCTATATGCACGTAGCACATACCCAATAATATAAAACATAAAATCTCTACTATAGTTTGAAAAAACTTGTTTTATTCACTAAGCGGGCTTTAGTTAACAAAAATACTGCTTACAAGCAAGAGATTTTTATGTTAAAAGTGTGTATTATGTGTTAAATTACAATATATTTTTGAGTTTGTTGTAAAAAAAATCTTAAAAATTTTCATGACAAGACAAAAAAAAGAAGGTATTTTACTATGCAGTGATTGGTAAAAAATGGAGAATAATTTTCTATTTTTTATATATATAAGCGATTACATAGCATTAAATTAGGAAATTGAGGAAGTTATGAAGAAAAATTTTTACATTGTTATTTTTAGTGTTCTTTTATGTTTGTGCTTTGCCGCATCTGTTCTGGGGGCTGAGCTTATTATTGTGAATGCAAGCAAGTTTCCTATAAACTCTTTGCGTTTAACAAATATTAATACCGAGAAGGGGTATAACCTTTTAGATACTGCGCTTGCTTCTCAGGAAGCACTAAAAGTGCGTATGCCAGAAAAAGGGAGTACTTGGAATATTATGGCTGTAGATCCCAATGGCAGTGCCGTATCTTTTGAGAATATTAATTTAACTCGCGTACAGCAATTGCATATTTTTGGTGATGGAACCATGGAAATTTATCGTTAAAAAAAATCCCTCTGCAAAACACAATGCAGAGGGATTTTTAATTTATTTTATTGTAGTTACATTTTAAAATGCTTCACAAATAAGCACACCATTCTCTACGCCTAAAGGCTTTGCTTGCATAATGCCCTGCCCTATTTGAGCAGCCGTAGACGTTGGGAGTTTAATGTGACAAGAAGCGTAATGTGCTTCTATGCCTTTATATTCTGAAGTTTTAGCAAATTCTTCTTTTTCTTTTGTGGAATCTAACACTACAGAAACATACTCTTCTTGCAATAAACTTCGCAAAAATAGTTCTCTTTGCTTTTCCACTTGAGTACGAATAATTGCAGCTCTAGCTAATTTTTCTGCATGGGATACTTGTTCTGAAAATTGTGCTGCTGCGGTGCCCGGACGAACAGAATATGGAAAGACA
>CAZBDD010000345.1:0-2277 GCA_964490475.1 uncultured Desulfovibrionaceae bacterium | reverse complement strand
CCTTCCAGAAATAACACCAGAAAATATATCGTCAATGGTTTAAGTTTTATTGCCCTAAAAAAGAGACCTCTGCACAATTATTTTCAGATATAGCTTTGTATTTAAAATTTGTTCGAAATGTATAATATCGTGTGCAGAGGTAAAGGCACAAAAATCAATCACTTAACGGCGAAGCAAAGCTACGCCTATTCTTGATTTTTGGTCGCATTGACTGTCGTCAACGCTCCATGAGCCCCTACGCAATAAATTGCGCAGAGGTCTCAAAAAAGGCCTGCATTTTTACCAATGCAAGCCTTTTGACAGCAGACTGCTTAAAAAGCACCATCTGCACAAATTACGTTAAACAATGCCATTTATAACATTATGCCGCTGGAGTACCTTCTGGTTTTTTCTGCATAATATTTCCATGGTCTTGCACTAATACGGGGATAACTTCCGGACTGGCCAAAGTTGAGGTATCACCCAACTCATCATAAGCACCGGCGGCAATCTTGCGTAACATGCGGCGAATAATTTTACCTGAGCATGTTTTAGGCATGGCAGACACAAATTGTATAATTTCAGGACTTGCCAACGGCCCAATATCGCGGCGCACAGCATCGCGTAAATCTTTACGCAATTCTTCAGACCACGGCACATCTTCGCACAATGTAACATAGGCGTAAATGCTTTCACCTTTCAAATCGTGGGGCATGGGTACCACAGCGGCCTCAGCCACTTGCGGATGTGCCACCAAGGCAGATTCAATTTCTGATGTGGACAAACGGTGGCCTGACACATTGATGGAATCATCTATACGGCCTAAAATCCAAAAATACCCTTCGTCGTCTACGCGCGCACCGTCACCGGACTGATAGCCGTTAAAGCGCTCAAAATAAGACTTATATTTTTCTGGGTTACCAAAAACACCCTTCATCATACCCGGCCAAGGCTTACGAATAACCAAGTGACCGCCTCTGCCGTCCACCTCTTCTTGCGTATCGCTAGTCGTGCCATCGCCACTCATAACCACAGCATCAATACCGGGCAAGGGGAATGTGGCAGAACCGGGTTTTAATTTTGTTACATAGGGCAAAGCGGCAATCATGGCTCCGCCTGTTTCTGTTTGCCACCATGTATCAATGATGGGCAAATCTTCACGGCCAATAACCTTACGATACCACATCCACGCTTCTGGGTTAATGGGCTCACCCACCGAGCCTAAAATGCGCAAAGACGTTAAGTCATAACGCTCTGGCCATGCTTCACCTGTGCGCATAAGCGAGCGAATAACTGTAGGTGCCGTATAAAAAATATTTACGCGATACTTTTCTACAATATTCCAATAGCGATCTGGTTTAGGATAGTTGGGAACACTCTCATACATAATAGTGGTTGCACCTAAAGATAGAGGACCGTAAACCATATAGGTATGTCCGGTAATCCAGCCACAATCTGCCGTGCACCAATACACGTCATCATCACGCATATCGAAAACCCATTGTGTAGTATGAGCCGCATAGGTCAAGTAACCACCAGTGGAATGCATAACACCTGTAGGCTTGCCTGTACTTCCACTGGTATGCAGTAAGAACAAAGTATCATCGGCATCCATAGATTCACAAGGGAAGTCGGCATCCAAAGTAAAGTCGTCTAACAGGTCATGCCACCACATATCGCGGTTGCGATGCATATAAACATCTTGGTTTGCGCGATTTACTACCACAACATGCGCCACAGAAGGACATTTTTCTAAAATAGGATCAAGATTTGCCTTGAGCGGTTTCACTTTACCTGCACGCACAGTACCGTCGGCAGTAATAACAACCTTTGCCTTACAATCTTGAATACGTCCAAGCACGCCACCTTCAGCATAGCCGGAGAAAATGACTGTATGAATAGCACCAATACGAGCACAAGCAAGCATGGCAATGACCAATTCTGGAATCATGGGCATATACAAAGCTACTCTATCGCCTTTACGTACTCGCAAAGAACTTAAAGCATGGGCTATACGGCACACTTCAGTATACAGCATTTGATAAGTGTAGCAACGCACTTCGTGTTCGCCTTCACCTTGCCAAATAAGAGCGGCTTTATTGCGTTTTCCACTAATAAGGTGTTTATCAATACAATTGTATGCAGCATTAAGCTTGCCGCCAGTAAACCATTTATACGTGTGTTCAGCTTGATCTACCTCGAGCACCTTTTTCCACGGCTTAAACCAATGCAAAAGCTCGTTAGCGCGCACTCCCCAAAAGCTTTCGGGATCATCAAGGGCCCTGCGACAAATGGCTT
>CAZBDD010000344.1:0-2278 GCA_964490475.1 uncultured Desulfovibrionaceae bacterium | reverse complement strand
TGTTAGGAAACGACGTCGATGCAGCTAAGAAGTTACAATCACAACAGCCAGATCCAGATAGTAACACACCCAACCTCGACGGTTGGTCAGCGGCTAATGGTACTGACAGCACTGTAAATATTAACGGATGCACCTTCAAGCAATACGTGCATAGTGAAGATGAGAGCCTCACCATCTTAGTAAAACAAGCAGAAATTATTAGCTAACTGATACTGAAAACACATTAAACATATACCATGCCGGAAACAAGTGCACCATATGCTCTTGTTTCCGGTTTTTTCTTTATAATATGCTGATTAATTATTTTCCTGAGATAATATTATTTTTTTTGTGATAGTTTTGCCATTCCTAAAAATTTCAATTTCATTCTCGCTGTTTTTTATCGTTGGTAATGGCTTGCCATATTCACAAGGAATACCATTTATTTTTGCAATAATATCCCCTCTGAATATATTAGCTTTGTATGCTTTAGAGCCTTCTTGTACAGCCTTAACTAAAATTCCTGTGCGGCTATCTGTTAATTGCATGTAACTAGTAGGAGGTAAAGCCTCGGCAATGCCAAGAGATTGTGGATCGTTTTTCAGTTTAGCATAGAATAAACCTTTGTAATCTGCGCGACTAATAGAAGTAGTAACATATTCTGTTGATGTAGCGCCGGGGACAATAACTGTTTCTAAGTCACCGCTCATGGTAGTAACAGTTGTAGTCGTACTTGGAGCGCGCGTGGTGATTGGCGTAGTAAACTCTTCTTCTCCAGAGTATACTCTACTCCATAAAACTAAGCATGCTAAAACTTTCTTACCCTGCTCACTAGCGTGTGCCGTGTCATATTTGTCATTTCTTTCTGGCCCATTCCATTTTGCTGAACCTATTAAAACATAGCCCTTTTCAAACATCATAATTTCAAGGTCATTATCAGATATATTTTCTGGTAATTGACGTACTTCCGGTACTGCACAACGTTGTGTTTTGTTATTTATACCCATGGCATGCTGTTTAGGAGTATAGTTTTTTTGAAAACCATTACTACAACCCATTAAAAACAAAACCAACACACAAGGCAATACATTTTTCATCATTCCCATAGCGAGCTCCTTAAAAATTAAACTTGGCCTACAATCCTTTTAATTTTCATAATCTTTATTTTGGATTCCATACAATTGAGAAAAAGAAAAAACGAAGATTGGCACAACAAGTGCTCGTGCCATAGGTATATAAAAACACGATTTTATAGAAAATGCAATACAGAGCTTTAGAATTGGCACATGGATGAACAACACCGTATACGGAGTATATACGTCAATAATTTTTAAAAATGTATCATTACTGTGATTATTTTCCCCAATTTTCCTTGATTATATACATTTCATGTGTCACTTTGAATGGGTGCATAATGGCATAATTTAAATTTTTAAATCTTAGGAGGACACTTATGCGTCATAGAATTTTTATGCTTTGTCTTTATTTTCTCTTCCTTGTACCCCAAGTTTCTTGGGGAAATGATTTGCTCAAAACCATACAGGATGGAAATTTTGTCAATGTAGAAAAAGCTATTAAAGGCGGTGCGGATGTCAATGCCTCAAATAAAGAAGGAATATCCCCATTAATATTGGCAACTGCCATGAATAATCTCAAAGTTATGCAATTATTACTCGATAATAAAGCAAAAACTGAATCTGCAGATAAAAGTGGTAATACAGCGCTTTTTTATGCAGGAGCATTGGGAAAAAAAGAAGCAGCCATGCTATTACTGAAAAACAAAGCCAATATAAATGCCAAAAACATGGACGGAGAAACACCAGCCATGTTTGCTAGCAATAGAGAACAACAAGAAATGCTGCTTTTCTTTTTACAAAATGGCGCAGATATTAATGCTACGACAAAGGCAGGCGCTACCATGCTTATGCACGCAGCCTCCCCTGGCTATATAGATAGTGTGAAGTTTTTATTAGATAAAAAAGTAGACGTCAATGCAAAAGACAATGATGGTGGCACAGCCCTTATGTATGTGGTTATGGATGGATCTAAGGAGCTTATTGAACTTCTTTTGGCCCACGGTGCTAATCCATTACTGTCTGATAATGACGGGCAAGCAACTATAACGTATGCACAAGATAATGGTAATAAAGTTGCTTTTGAATTGTTAATGAATCATATTGAAAAAATGAAAAAATAGAAAATATTAAAATAAAAACACTTTGAAACCACGGGCCATGCTTATGGGTTCAAAGTGTTTTTTATTATTGCGCCACGCTTACAGAGAAGGCCATGTAAGAGA
>CAZBDD010000343.1:0-2280 GCA_964490475.1 uncultured Desulfovibrionaceae bacterium | reverse complement strand
AATTTGTCTTGCGTGAACTTACTTTAGGGCAAATACTCGATGATACCGTGGCTCGCTTTCCTCACAATGAAGCTATAGTCTATGTGGATAATGATTATCGTCAAACGTGGCAAGAATTTGGTCAAACGGTAGATGAATTAGCTAAGGGGCTTATGGCTTTAGGTATCAAAAAATCCGAAAAAATAGCCATCTGGGCAAGCAATGTTCCTTACTGGGTAGCTTTACAATTTGCCACAGCTAAAATTGGTGCCATTTTAATTACCGTTAATACCAATTATCGTGAACAAGAATTGCGCTATTTGTTGCAACATTCTGAATGTGAAAACCTTTTCATTATGGATGGTCAACGCGATCATGACTTTGTAAAAACTTTTTACGAAATTTCACCTGAACTTAAAGCACAAAACGATAGACAGCTCAATACTGGCACCTTTCCGCACTTACGCCGCATATTTTTTCTTGGGCATGAAAAACACCGAGGTATGATTTCTATTCCTGAATTACGCGCTCTGGCTGATACTGTAAGCCCAGAAGACTATGCAGCGCGGCAAGCATCCTTAAATCCTTGGGATGTTATCAATATGCAATATACCTCCGGCACCACGGGCTTTCCCAAAGGGGTAATGCTCACGCATGTGGGCGTCGGCCTTAATGGCTATTGGATCGGTCGACATCAAGGTTTTACAGAAAAAGATCGCCTTTGTTTGCCAGTGCCGCTTTTTCATTGTTTTGGTTGTGTGCTTGGCACTATTGCCTGTGTTAATCACGGCACCACCATGGTGATTTTAGAGCAATTTCAAGCATTGCACATGCTTGAAGCCATTGATAGCGAACGTTGCACTGCAGTGTATGGCGTGCCCACCATGTTTATTGCTGCCTTAGAGCATAAAATGTTTGAACGTTTTGATATGTCAAGTTTGCGTACTGGTGTCATGGCAGGTTCTGTTTGTCCAGAGCCATTGATGCAACGTGTTTCGGAAAAAATGCATTTAACTAATATTACCATATGTTATGGTCTTACTGAGGCATCTCCTGTTATTACACAATCAGATGTAACAGATTCCTTGACCTTGCGCTGCTCTACGGTAGGTTGCGCCATGCCAGGCATTGAGGTAAAGGTTATTAATTGTGAAACGGGCAAGGAATGCGCCCCCAATGAATCGGGGGAAATTGTATGCCGTGGATACAACATTATGAAAGGTTATTACAATATGCCGGAAGAAACTGCCGCTGTTATAACCGCAGATGGATGGTTGCATACAGGAGATTTAGGCTCTATGGATGAAAATGGGTATGTAATTATTACCGGACGCAAAAAAGATATGATTATTCGTGGCGGCGAAAATATTTATCCAAAAGAAATTGAAGAATATCTTATGGGTATGGAAAGTATTTTAGATGTGCAAGTGGTGGCTGTGCCTAGCTATAAATACGGAGAAGAAGTGGGAGCTTTTATTATTGCTAAACCAGGGTACGAAGTATTGCCTGAAGATGTACGCTATTTTTGTCGTGGAAAAATATCTTGGTTTAAAGTTCCACGCTATATCTGCACAGTAAAAGATTTTCCCTTAACAGGTAGTGGCAAGGTGCAAAAATATAAATTGCGCCAATTGGCAAGTACCCTTTGGGCTGAAGCTATGCAACCACCTAAATCCAGAAAAATGAACTCTGATTGAGTATGATTATGAAAAAAACTTTAAGTATAGGGTGCAATCTTTTTTTGCTCTTTTTCTTCTGTCTTAATCTTTGTTTTTCTTCTGCTGTATGGGCGAAAAATTTTGGAAATTTTAGTATAACTATACCTGATACTTGGCAAGTGTCGCAAGATGTAAATACCTATGTTTTTACCGCACCTCAAGCAACTTGTGCCTTTAGCGTTATTGTGGCACCGCACCAAGATACCCCCTTTCGAGAATTTGTCATTGGCTTTTATCAAAACCTTAAAGGGGCTCATGCAAAAAATATAGACAATGGTGTGACTTTTGATACGCATATGTTGGAAAAAGTTTCGGGAAAGGCGCGCGTAACTATGCAAAGCAAGAACTTTGCCGTGGTAGCAGCAATGGGGCAATGCTTTGAGCATAACGAAATTTTACACTCTCTGGTCATTTTAGACGAAAACAAACAACCCCTCAAAGACAGTACTCGCCCCTACCCACTGCTTGAAAACGATAGGTAATACTATGCTCTCTACTACTAACAAGGCTTTTGTTCAACTCCATATCTCTATTATTCTTGCAGGTTTTACCGGCATATTAGGTAAGCTTATTAGCATGGGTG
>CAZBDD010000342.1:0-2291 GCA_964490475.1 uncultured Desulfovibrionaceae bacterium | reverse complement strand
ACACAGCTTTGCGTACTTTTTCAGCTAATCATACACAAAGACAAATGCCTTGAATACAACACGCGTTTTTTATATCGACACAACGAAAGCCACACTCTCAAATGTCTTTTTTCCTTATATTTTGCCTGCGGTGGTAAAAAGGTGTCCCTAGGCAGTGATGCTCACACTACACAAGACTATTTAGCCTCTTTTGCTGAGGCAACACAAATGCTTAGGGACATTGGTTTTAGCCACATAAGTACCTTTCAAAAGCGAAAAGAAAATAGCATTCTCCTATAAGCAAAGCATGCTTTTGAAAGGCTTTCGCAATGGACTTAGCTTTGAGAGATTTTTTCTCTTAAAGCTAAAACGGCTGAAGGGGTTACCGACAGTTCATCTAAGCCAATTTCGTTAAAAAACGCAGTCAATCTGGTATCATAGGAAAGTTCCCCGCAGATACCAGCCCAAATACCATTAGCATGCGCATTATCACATACCATTTTAATCATTCGCAAAATAGCTTCGTGATGCGTATCAGTAAATTCGGCAATGCTGTCATTTTGCCTATCTACAGCAAGGGTATATTGAGTTAGATCATTGGTTCCCATGCTAAAGAAGTCCACCTCTTTAGCCAATAAATCACTAATCATTACTGCAGCAGGCGTTTCAATCATAATGCCCACGGGAATATCGCCCTTGTGAGGAATTCCGGCTTTAGTTAGCTCAGCCTTGACCTCTTCTATAATGGCCTTTGAACGACGCACTTCTTCTAGTGAAATAATCATGGGTAACATGAGGTAAATATTGCCATGACAAGCGGCGCGATAAATGGCACGCAATTGTGTCTTGAATATATCCGGTCTGGTAAGGCATATACGTATAGCGCGCATACCCATAGCAGGATTTTCTTCCTTAGGTAAATTAAAGTAGTCCGCCTGTTTATCTGCCCCAATATCCAAGGTACGAATAATAACAGGCTTATCGCCCATCTTTTTGGCCACGCTACTATAAGCAATATACTGTGTTTCTTCGCAGGGATAGTTTTTGCTCTCAAGGTAGAGAAATTCGCTTCTGAAAAGTCCAATGCCCTCAGCATCATTTTCAAGTACAGCTTCCACATCGGCTACGCAGCCTATATTAGCATATAACTTTATCTCACGGCCAGTCTTAGTAAGAGTTTTTTTACCTCTAAAAGATTCAAGCCTTAGTTTTTCATCGTTTTGTCTTGCAAGTTGTTCTTTTTTTTCTGCCAATGTCTTTTCATCGGGGTCAATAATAATTACCCCTTCTTCGCCGTCAATAATAGTTAGCAAGTTATTATATTTTCTGTCTAACGATTCTTTAAGGCCAATGACCGCCGGCAAACTTAAGGTGCGTGCAAAAATTGCTGTATGTGAGTTTTCACTCCCTTCTGCGGTGGCAATGCCAAGCACTTTTTCTCTGTCAAATTGCGCTGTTTCGCTTGGTACAAAGTCTATACCGGCGTAAATATAAGCCCCTTCATGACTATCTAAGCTTTGTTTATTTAAGAGAATTTCTATAACTCGGCGCGAAATGTCTAACACATCTAAGGCTCTGGCCTTCATGTATTCATCATCCATTTCTGAAAACATTTTTGAAAATTGTTTAGCAGCTTGGCTTACGGCATAGGTTGCATTGGCTTTGTTGGTTATAATTTCGTGTGTGATAGCTTCACGAAAATCTAAATCATCTAGCATCATTTGATGCACCTCAAAAAGCGCTGCATTTTCTTCACCAAGTTTTTCTGCTGTTTTTTGAGCTATAACACCAAGTTGATCTATGGCTTTTTCTCTTGCTCTTTCAAAGGAAGCAAGCTCTTCTTCAACATTTTCTATGGCATAAAATTTTACATCTAAATCCAATTGTGAAGGAAAGTATATATTTCCTATGGCAATTCCTTTTGAAACGCCTTTGCCCTGCAATATTACCATTTTACCTCCTATCTAAAATGTTGAAACCTAAATTCTAAAAACATTTTTGTTTGTGTTTGCTTTTATAAGTTTTTTTCCAAAAATTCTTTGGCCATAGCGCATGCAGCATCAGCATCATCTCCTTCAGCACTAATGATGATTTCATCCCCCATTTTCGCTGCCAAAGCCATAACTGTAAAAAGTTTTTTCCCGTCAGCTTTTTTTTCACCTTTTTGAATAGATATTTGTGAAGAAAATTTTTGTAATTCTTTTACAAAAAGTCCCGCAGGTCTTGCGTGGATACCCTGTGCATCTTTGATAACAAATGAAAATGATGGCATAATATTTTTCCTTAAGTAGTTGGTAAAAGGTATAACAATA
>CAZBDD010000341.1:0-2293 GCA_964490475.1 uncultured Desulfovibrionaceae bacterium | reverse complement strand
CCCAAAGAACCTTTAAAAATGCAATTTGCCCTTTCAGGGGAACTGGTGCATCAAGGCTCAGCTCTTCCTATAGTTTTTGAAACCGTGCTCACCCCCACGGGACGTATTACCATAAAACAGCAAGGTGATAGTTTTTAATTCCTAATAATAAAATTTAAGGAGACCTATATGGAAATTATTCGTATTTCTGAAAATTCCACTGTACCGGAATTTCAAGTATGTGGGGCTTTAGACACCCTAAGCTCTCAAAATTTTATTGAAACTTTACAATCAGCTATAAATGATAACACCAGTGCACTTATTCTTGATTGCTCTGATATGCCCTATTTGACCAGCACAGGCTTACGCGCCATTATGATTGTGGGGCAAAGTATGAAAAGCGCACAAGCAGATTTCATTATTTGCGGGCTAAGCGGCCTTGCCCTTGAAATTTACACCACTTCGGGGTTTGCCACTGTATTTCCCCCCGAAGCAGATCTTGAACAAGCTCGCCTAAGATGCAAAGGACTTTTATGAAAATAATAGAAGTCACAGCCACCATGAATAATTTACGCTTGGTATTAGCTTCGGCAGCTGAAGAGATGATGGCCGCTCAAACGGAAACTTCTTTGCGACAAAAACTTTTTGTTATTCTTGAAGAATTGTATAATAACGTTGCATTGCATGCCTATAACGAACAAAAAGCTGGCATTGTGCGCATAGAGCTTATGGCCGACGAAAGCACCATTCAATTACGCGTTGCAGACCAAGGCCCCCCCTTCAACCCCTTAGAATATGACGATAGCCAACGTTTGCAAAATGTTTTGGAACTTAAAGAAGGTGGTGAGGGTATTTTTTTGGTAAAAACCCTATCATCGCAAGTAGAATATGAGTATAGTAATAATTGGAATCGCCTAAATGTAATTATTAGTGCTTAATGTTTACACGGAGAAGTATTCACTATGAAGAAAAATATGCTCTTTTTTTCTTTGCGCAAAAAACTTATTTTGCTTCTTCTTTTTGCTATATTATGTACTACTCTACCACTTATTTTCCTTTCTTTTCATACAATCACTGAAGATGCCCGGCTAGACTATCACTATAGAGTTTCAGACTTTTTCCAACTTATCAGCATAATAATTGAAAATGATAAGAAAAGCCAAGAATTGATAAAAGAATTTAGTATTCATGATAAAATTACCACAATTCAATCTGTCAGTTCCATTTCTAAGCCCGCTTTACAAGCTTTTTTACAAAAAGACCCGCAATCTCCAGATATTTTAAAGCTCTTAAAACTTCTTGAGGAGCAAATTGGGGCCCATTTTTTTCTTGTACAAAAAAAGGCAAATACCTTTGTGTCTCATAGTGGAGAAAAAGCTACTCTCTTGCATGCACTATTGCAAGAAAATCTTAGTGAAGAAAAAACCGTTGAGCAGGCCCTTCTTACAGCCTATAGAGAACAGAAAAGCATGAACGCTGTTATAGCGAAACACAGCTCTTCTTCAAATAAAAAAAGAAAGCCTATTACAAGAGAAGAACTCATCTATGTAGAACCGCTAGAAAGCTCTGAATACATGCTCGTGAGTCTCACAAAAATTGAAAATTTTTATTCTCTAGAAGAAAGCCTCGAAGAACAGCTCTATAAAAACTTACAAGAAAGTTATGAAAATCTTGATGTCTTAGATGATGGTTTCATGGTGGTGTATGATGCACAAGATGCAAGCATTGAGGCTTCAGCAGGCAACATTCCGCAAGATATAAAAGATTATTTTAAAAAAACTGGCACAAAGCACTTTAGTCACGAGGCAACCAATCTTGATTTAGGTGATTTTTCTGTTTATATCTCCTACCCCTTAGAAGAAAAATACTACCTAGTGGTAGGGCTTTCTAAAAATACTATTAATGCTTTAACCACAAATTTACAAAAGGAACAATTGCCCATCTTTATCATTGTGCTTTTACTTGGTTCACTTTTGGGCCCTTTATGTGCAAGGCCAGCATTAAAGGCCTTAGAAAATCTAACACGCTATGCCAAAAAGCTCCCTAAACACGATTTTACCAAGAATTTTTCTAGTAAACAGCACCTTTTGCCTCTAAAACGGCACGACGAAATTGGAGATTTAGCTCGTTCATTCTCTAATATGTCTAATCTATTGCACAAAAACGTAAAAAAACTTATCTCTGCCACGGCATCGCAAAGCCGCCTTGAAACAGAGTTAAAATCTGCCAGAGCCTTACAAGAAGATTTTTTACCGCCCCCCTTACCTAGTTGTGAGCAAAGACCCTACTCCATTCATGCGCACCTTTTGCCTGC
>CAZBDD010000340.1:0-2301 GCA_964490475.1 uncultured Desulfovibrionaceae bacterium | reverse complement strand
ACCTTTCCCGGAAGCCTTGGAGAATTATGGTATGTGAATATTCTTTGGTTTTTTGTAAAATGCTTATTGCTTATGGCCTTGGCGCTTACCTTGGTAAAATCTGCCACAGGGCGTTTTCGTATTGACCAAGCCTTAGGTTTTTATATTAAATACCCTACCATGCTTGCCCTAATAAGTTTAGTTCTTGTTTGGTTACAGTAGTTTGAGGAAAAACTATGCATATACTAAAAAAACTTTCCGTGCGTTCTCCTTGGCTTTTCCGCATCAATGCGGGCTCTTGCAATGGATGCGATGTAGAGCTGGCGACTACGGCATGTATTCCACGCTATGATGTGGAGCGCCTTGGCTGTAAATATTGCGGAAGCCCACGCCATGCTGATATTGTGCTTATTACCGGCCCTTTGACCACACAAATCAAAGAAAAAGTCTTACGCGTGTGGGAAGAAATTCCTGAGCCAAAGGTTACGGTGGCAGTGGGTATCTGCCCTATTTCCGGCGGTGTTTTTCGCGAAGGATACAGCATTGAAGGCCCTTTAGACCGCTTTATCCCCATTGATGTCAATGTACCCGGTTGCCCACCGCGACCACAATCTATTCTAGAGGGTGTGGTTATGGCAAAGCAAATATGGCTAAAGAAGCTAGGCATTGAGGTGTAGCATGGCAAAATTCCTAAAAATTCTGGCAAGAAACCTTCTTCAAGGCCCCAGCACAGATCCCTTTCCCTTGGGGGAAACCTTTACCCCCGAACGCTTTAGAGGCAAAGTGACTCTGAATGCAGAAAGATGTATGGGCTGTGGTATTTGCCGTCACGTATGTGCGGCAGGAGCCATTAATATTACACGACGCACAGACCAATCAGGATATGATTTTAGCGTATGGCATAATAGCTGCTGTTTATGTGCCCAGTGCCGACACTTTTGCCCCACCAAGGCTATTACCTTGACCAACGATTGGCACAATGCACACCCACAAGAAGAGAAATTTTCTTGGATTGAAAAAAAATTTATCCCCTATGTGCAGTGCACGCTTTGCGGCGCCAGCATGCGCCCCCTGCCTTTAGATTTGGCAAAAAAGCTATATATCCACGATAAAGACATTGATGCAGACCATATTCGCGGTATTTGCCCCCAATGCCGTCAAGTGGAAGATGCCAAACGTATTGAAGGCAAATTACATAAAAAGGATACCCCTTCCTCATGAAAACGACACCGCAACATATACACAACCTCACAGAACAATTGACCGTGCTGGTACAAAAGCACGAAGATCCACATGAGTTTTTACGTGCCTATACCCTCAGCCATGATGAAGCAGGCAACGCTTTTTACTGGTATCGCCTTGCTTTGCCGGAAGACATTATTCCTGCTGCTCAATTGCTCTTTGATAATGATGCACGTTTAGCCATGGTAACAGCGTATAACCGTGAGCATCTACAAGATCCCATCCATGAAGTGTGCTATCAATTTGAAGTTACCGGTACTTTAATAAATATTACTGTATTATTAGATGCAGAACATCATGAAGTGCCTTCCATTACCCCTATTTTTGCCAATGCCGATTGGCATGAAAGAGAAATGATGGAACTCTTTGATATTGAAGTGCTCGAACAACCTAATCCACGCAGGCTTTTTCTCTCTGAAGAATTAGATACAGGCATCATGGGGGAAGCAGTGCCCCTTTCTATCATGATGAATGGTGCTTGTACCATTGACCTTTGGGAACGTATTTTAAAAGACCGTGATTCAGACGTTTCTAGTCTAAAACAAAACAACAAAGACACAGAGTGAGAACGCCCATGACTAACACCTTTACCCTACCTTTGGGCCCTGTGCATGTGGCCTTGGAAGAACCTGTCTATTTTCATCTCACCGTAGAAGGCGAAACCTTGCGTAAGGTTGATATTTCTTCGGGGCATGTACATCGCGGCATGGAAGCCTTGGCCAGCCAAAGAAATATCTTTAAAAATGTTACCCTTACAGAACGCGTTTGTTCGCTCTGTTCCAATACCCACGCTTTTACTTATAGTATGGTTGTAGAAAATTTATTGCAAATGCGCATTAGTGCCAGAGCCAAATATTTGCGTGTCATTGCCGAAGAAATTAAGCGTATTGCCTCTCACCTTTTCAACCTTGCTATACAAGTACATATTATTGGCTTTAAATCTCTTTTCATGCACACCATGGAAGTGCGTGAAATTATGCAAGATATTAAAGAAAGCATCTATGGGAATCGTATGAATTTAGCTGCCAATTGCATTGGCGGGGTAAAATACGATTTAGATTTTCCCATGATGCAATATCT
>CAZBDD010000339.1:0-2302 GCA_964490475.1 uncultured Desulfovibrionaceae bacterium | reverse complement strand
TGGTATTGGCTGTGGCTTTTGCTTTAGTAGTTTCTGCCGTGTGTTCGCTTACAGAGACTATGCTATATTCTGTTTCTTGGGCACATATTGAAGAATTAAGAAAAAAAGGGAAAGTATCCGGAGAGCTTCTGTTTCAAATGCGCAGCAAAGTGGAAAGACCCATTGCTGCCGTACTCACTTTAAATACTGTGGCCAATACAGCAGGTTCTGCTGTGGCAGGGGCGGCATTTTCCGCCGTTTTTGATTCTATATATATGGGCGTTTTTGCAGCTATTTTCACCTGTTTAATTCTTATTTTTGGGGAGATTATTCCTAAAACCATAGGTGTACTTTATGCAAACCCTGTATCTAGTGTTTTGGCCCGTCCCCTTTTTTTGGTGACAAAACTTCTAAGCCCTATTATTTGGCTATCGGCTTTTTTTACAAAACTTATTTCGCCCTCTTCTGGTGGGCCGCAAATGTCAGAAGATGATATACGCGCTGTAACTTCGCTTTCACGTAAAGCAGGCAGCATTCAAGCTTTTGCTGAAAGTACCATTACCAATGTTCTTTCTTTAGAACGTAAACGCGTAAGAGACATAATGACACCGCGCATTGTGGTATTTTCCTTAGCAGCCGATATGGATATAGCAGAAGCTGTACAAGTGCCGGATATTTGGCACTTTAGTCGTATCCCTGTGTATGCAGAAAACAATGAAGACATTGTAGGCCTTGTGGAGCGGCGCACCTTGGGTCAATGCATGGCTCAAGGTAATATTGAAGGTGCCTTAAGAACACTTATGGAACCTGTGCACTTTACACAAGAAAGTCAAACTCTTGATAAAACATTGCACGAATTTCTTAGTTCACACAACCACCTTTCAGTCGTATTGGATGAGTACGGCGGTTTGGCGGGTGTGGTTTCACTTGAGGATGTGTTAGAGGAAATCTTAGGACGGGAAATAATTGACGAAAGTGACGCCGTGGCTGATTTGCAAGAGTTAGCTCGAGCGCGTCGCAAAGCAGCTACTCGAAAGAGTGTCACTTAATAGGAATGGCTCTTATCTTGTAAAATGTTAAAAAATGAGTTATTTAAAAAAAATTCCAACGTCTAGGAAACTCTATGGCAAAAAAGAACTCAACCCCCATGTATATAGTGGCATTGCTCTTATTTTTAAGCGGTGCTGGCTATCTTGTTTTTTCTGGCTTATCTGAAAACAGTGTGTACTTTCTCAATGTTTCTGAAGCATTGGCCGTTGAAAACTCTAAACTAAAAGCCGCACGCCTTTTTGGCACTGTGGCCGCCGAAGATATAGCGGCGGTGGAACAGGGCCCTGGTGTAGTTTTTCGTTTGGTAGATACAGACAATAGTACCAAAACCATGATGGTTCGCTATCATGGCGCTGTGCCGGATACCTTTAAAGCCGGAGCTGAAGTCATTGTTGAAGGTGGACTTGGTGCCGATGGTACCTTTGCTGCCAAAACGTTGATGACCAAATGTCCTTCTAAGTACGAAAAGCAAAATCGCACCTAACAGTTCGTTTAAAGGGTGTTGCTTTGTGGCGATAGAAAGATATTCTGCTAAGGGCTTTTTTACAGGTCTGGCATTATAGCTTTTTTCCTGTCTTTGCATACGCGCTTTTAAATCTATACTGTTTTTACAAAAGATCACACAAGAACCTATGGTTCTGTTTGAGCCTTTGTTGCGCGAATTTCTTGTTGACGAATCACAGTTTGCAGTCTTGCCTAGTGCGCGTAACAAAAAACTGTGTCCATTATTTATAATTATTTGGGGAGTAAATATGTATATATTTGCCTTTGCCATGTTAATCGTGGCTTTATTATGCAGTCTCGGAGGTGCAGGCCTTGCGGTGTTGCAACTATTTCAAGGGCGCTCTACTGCCCTTTGGGTTATTGAAAAAGCACAGGCTGTTATGACCGCAGCATTGGTAGTGGCATCTGCCTTACTTTTGCATGCTTTGTATTGGAATGACTTTTCTTTGGTATACGTGGCCAGCTATACTGATCGCATTCTCCCAGTTTTTTATCGTTTAACAGCATTTTGGGCTGGCCAGCCTGGCTCCTTACTTTTTTGGGCTCTGTCTGTAGCTGTATGCGGCACCCTATTTTCTTTTACTAAATCTTATAAAAATCTTACCGAAGAAACACGCTTGTGGTTTTGGATATTCTTCTTGGTGGTCATGGGCTTTTTTGCGCTGCTACTTACAGGCTGGAGCAACCCTTTTGTTCTTCAGCATCCTGTACCCGAAGATGGCAGAGGCTTAAACCCGTTGTTGCAAAATCCTGGTATGATTATTCACCC
>CAZBDD010000338.1:0-2303 GCA_964490475.1 uncultured Desulfovibrionaceae bacterium | reverse complement strand
TATCGGCTTTTCCTTGGAAAAAACGCCACATGCCAAGGCAAATTTCTCCAAAAAATTCTAAAAATTCCACAAAGGAATATAGAGATGTAAGCCATTTTTTACCTAGGTTATGTAAAAAATTTGAAGAATTGTCTTCAGTGGTTCTGGGTTTGGGCGCATTGCCGCGAAAAGACATCTCTAGTAATTTTTGCAGACCTTCAGGTAAAGAAGATACATCTATGTGACAGTTACATTCTTTAGCCTGACGTATAAGGCGTACTAATATAGTTAAAAGTGAACTATCCCAAGCTTTTAAATGTAAGGTTTGCAAATGCACGTGAGTAATTTGTGGCTCTTGCATGGCATGTAAGAGAGGGTGGATGTCTGGTAAGGGTTGCGAGAGCTTCCAATGGCCAGAAAGCTGTACTTCCAAGAGCTCTTGTTTGTATGTAATAGTAATTTCGGGGTATTCTTGCATGTTTTCTAAAAGGCTCATAAGATAAATGTATAAAGTAATTGGTGTCTTTTGTTGTTACACCAGCGGCTTTAAAAATAGGTACGCGGTAGTGAAGCAGCTTAAGAAGTGTCATGCGCACAGAGATATATAAGGAAACGCTGTTTTAATAAAAGTTTCGTTTCTACTGAGGAAGACGAATTTTTCTAAGGGGCATAGTATGAAACATACATGCAATCTTAGTACTATGCGTCTGACGCAGTTAGCGGCGAAAAGGCATTAAATCAGTGTTTCAGTAACAGTCAAAATGCACCATGCCTTATATTGCTTATATTAGCAACAAAATCTGTGTAGGTTCTTCATTAAAAGAATTCTACTCAATTTATTGCGCGGAGGCTTTGTTAAAGAAAGGAGGAGCAAAATCCATTATGTTTTTTTGCTATATGAAAACAATACCTATTTTATTTTGACATAAAATAGGTGAAATGGTATTTTTTCATGTCTCATAGGTAAAATTTTATTTTAACACTGTAGGGGGATGCCATTATGAAAGTTTCTTTGATACGTGTATTTTCTGTGAGTATTTTGTTTTGTTTTTTTGTGCTGTCTTTGCAAACTTATGCCTTTGCCAAGTGGCCCTTGAAGGGAGAGATTGATACTACGGGGCTAAAAGTTATCCGTATTGATGATAATTATAAAGAAGGGCAATACCAAGCCTACTTAGCTAAAGATGGTGTTACGCAAATAATTAAGATTGGATGCGATGTTTCCCCTATTAATGATGGTGAAAGTTGGGATGGCTATATGGCGCGCATTACTAAAGAAGCTTTTGATGTTCCCATGAACAAGGTGCGCGTAAAAAATGATGAAAAAAGTAGTGCACGTTTAACGTACCCTGTTTCCATTATTTCTTGGACCAATGGCAGTGGTGAAGATGCAAGATTTTGGGAGGCCTTTGCTTTTGGAACGGATTCTCTGGCCTATTTTTTCGCATTTTCTACACCTGCTGATAAAGCCGATGATGTGGCAAAAAAAATGCGCACATTTTATGACAAAATCGTTTTTGCTGATGAATAATTGTTGCGTAAGTGTTTTTTTACGAGCAAATTTTAAATCTCGTTCACAAATTGCACCAAAAGCAAACACGGAAATAGTGAAATATTAATTATTTCAATATTTTTTTCTGTTGAGTTGTGCAGTTTTCAAGTCCGAAAGTCGAGTTATATAATAAATAGAGTTGCTAGGCCTAAGAATATAAAAAAGCCTGCTCCATCGGTAATGGTGGTGAGAAAAATGCTCGAAGCTTGAGCCGGATCTCTTCCAAGGGCACGAAGTATAAGTGGAATAGACCCTCCTGCCATAGCGCCTAAAATCATATCAAAGAGTAGGGCGCCGCCCATGACTAGCCCCAGTGCAGCATTGCCGGAAAAAGCCCACACCACAAGAAAGGCAAATATAGCCATGATGCTACCGGTGGTAAAACCTATTTTTCCTTCACGCAGTACAGCCAGCCAAGATCTTTTGGCATCAAAGCGTTCTGTGGCTAGTTGGCGGATAATGACAGCCAATGCTTGTTGCCCTGTATTGCCAGCTTGGTTGGCCACCATGGGCATAAGCACCGCCAACAATGCCATGGAAGCAATGGAGCCTTCAAACATATATACCACGGAAGCCGAAATGGCGGAGTTAAAGAGATTTATGAGCAGCCAAGGTAATCGTTTGCGTACTGATTCTGTCCATGGCGTATCTATAGTTTCTTCTGGGTCTGCGCCCACCATGCCAAGCATATCTGCGCTGGCTTCTTCGTGAATAATATCTAAAATATCGTCATAGGTGACTACACCCATAATGTGCCCTTCATAATCTACCA
>CAZBDD010000337.1:0-2306 GCA_964490475.1 uncultured Desulfovibrionaceae bacterium | reverse complement strand
GCACCAGATACAATGCAAGCAACATTTTTACCTTCTAGCTCTTTTTGCATCTTAAGGTAAGCCGCCACCCCAAGGGCTCCGGAAGGTTCGGCTATGGTGCGCGCAAGCTCCCAAATTTTTTGAATACCAGCGCATACATCATCATTGGAAACAGTCACATACTGATCAATATATTTACTACAAATGGGATAAGTATACCCACCTACACGCTTTACTGCCGTGCCGTCACAAAAAACATCCACTTGTGGCAATGTAATCAAGTGTCCGGCCTCTACAGAGGCTTTCATACTGGCTTGCCCTTCACCTTCCACACCAATAATGGTAATGCCCGGTACATGCGCCTTTAAAAAGGTAGCTACACCGGCGGCAAAGCCACCTCCACCAATTTGCAAAAAGACAACATCGGGCCAAATGGAGCCCATAAGCAATTCATCACCAATGGTTCCCTGCCCTGCCACTACTAAAGGATGATCATAAGGGGGCACATAAAGCATTCCTAATTCCAAGGCTGCAGTACCAGCGGCACGTCTGGCATCATCAAAGGTATCACCGGTAATGACAATATCTACAGAATCGCCTCCCAAGCGGCGAACTTCATGCGCCTTCATGCGCGCTACGGTGGTGGGCATGGTAATACGTGCTTTGATACCCAAACGCGCAGCAGCTAAAGCAACGCCTTGAGCATGATTACCGGCCGAAGCAGTAACCACCCCTTTTGCCAAAGTCGAGGGCTGTTGCGAAGCTATAAAGTTATACGCGCCGCGCCATTTATAAGAATGCACTGGGGAAAGATCTTCCCGCTTAAGCAAAAGCGTTCCGCCCCCTTCTAAGGGATGATGCTCTAGTGGCGTTGGGGGATGTAGTTGATAAATATTACCACGGGCGCGGGTTATTAAATTTAGGAGTTTTGTATCATTCATATTTTGCCTCTCTCACAGCCTTTTAATTTTGCGTGGCGCATAATAGGGCATATTGCCTCAATGGTAAAGCCTTTAGCAGGTTCTTAAAAATGCCATGTGTATTAAAAAAACAGACTCCTGCACAAAAAAATAATTGTGCAGGAGTCTTATAAAATAATTTCTCGTTTTATATCAAGGAAGATGCGTGTATTTTGAGGGTATGGGGGGAAAAAGGGGTAGCTTTTTAGTGCTGGTGCCCCTTCCCCCCCCTCAAAAAGTAAAATATTCTTTAAAAGTTTGGTGTATAGTCGCCCTGTTTTACCATGGCTTCTACTTGTGCTACGTCTTTATCTCCGCGGCCGGAAAGATTTACTAAAATATTCTCATCGGCGGAAAGTGTAGGAGCTAAGCGCAGAGCGGCGGCCACAGCGTGGGCAGACTCCAAAGCTGGTAAAATGCCTTCGCAGCGTGAGAGCAAGAAAAAAGCATCGAGAGCTTCTTTGTCGCTGACTACTTGACAATCTAAGCGGCCTTGGTCTTTTAGATAAGAAAGGAAAGGACTTACGCCGGGGTAGTCAAGGCCGGCAGATACCGAGTGTACCTCGGCTGGCTCCCCTTGTGCATCGCTCAATACATAGGCTTTATAACCGTGTACAATGGCCGGCTGACCAAGGGTGAGTGATGCCGCATGTTGGCCATAATCTAAGCTTTTTCCACCGGGCTCTGCGGCTACTAAGTTTACAGAACTATCATTGAGATAATGTGTGAAAGCACCTACAGCGTTAGAGCCGCCCCCCACGCAGGCAACGACAGCGGAGGGGAGCTTTCCTGTGCTGCCTAACATTTGTGCGCGAGATTCTTGGCTGATAATGGATTGAAAATATCCCACCATAGCCGGATAAGGGTGCGGCCCCACGGCTGAACCAAGCAAATAAAAGGTGCTGTCTAAATTTTCAATAAGGTCGCCGATGGCCATGTCTACAGCGTCTTTAAGGCCTTGATAACCCTTGGTGGCTGCCACTACTTTAGCCCCCATCATTTGCATGCGAAAAACATTAAGACCTTGACGATCAATATCTTTTTTACCCATATAAATGATACACTCCATGCCCATAAGTGCCGCCGTGGCGGCAGTGGCCACGCCATGTTGTCCGGCCCCTGTTTCGGCAATGATGCGTTTTTTACCCATACGCTTTGCCAATAAAATTTGGCCTACGGTATTGTTAACTTTGTGGGCGCCTAAGTGGTTTAAGTCTTCGCGTTTCAACCAAATTTTTGCCCCTTTTCCCAAGTATTTATGTAAATGCTCGCAGTAAAAAATGGGGGTTTCACGCCCTTGATAATGCTTCATGTAATATTGACGTTCAGCAATAAAATCTGGATCGTCTTTATATTTAATGAAAGCAG
>CAZBDD010000336.1:0-2308 GCA_964490475.1 uncultured Desulfovibrionaceae bacterium | reverse complement strand
CTTTATGCTGGTCAAAAAAAATTGTGGAAGACGTTATACAAAATCGCTTAGCTTGTTACAACGACATAGTGTATATCAATGATTTTAAAATATTATTAGGCTCATGGGTACATGATATGCATTTTGTCACTACAAAAAAAGCACTTGTGCGTAGTGGCTATTTATATGAAATTTTAAAAGATATTCCTAAAGACTCCGCTGTTCAACAGGCTAAATTACATGTAGAAACACTCTTAAAAGAATACACCTGCCTCACATAAAATAACCTTTTATTCCACAAACCCCTTTTTACTCTATGGAAAAAATCTCTCCACTCACAGCATACTGTTACGAACCCTTGCTAGGTTCGCTCTTGAAGAATATGCGTCAAGAAGTGTACAGCCTTATACAAGAACTTTACAAAACGTCCTTGCCATATGCTCCCTTAACCTATGTGGATTGCTGTTGCGGCGCAGGAGGTTTTATACAGAGCGTACATAAAAAGTCTTTAAGCACATCATATCAGATGAAAATTATTGGAATTGATTATAACATAACCATGCTTAACAGAGCAAAAAAAGATTATCCGCAAAACCTTTGGATACAAGGCAATGCCCAACGTCTTCCCTTTACTACGCAAAGCATTGATATCGTAACTATTTGCATGGCATTGCATACCATATCTGAAGAACAAGGTAGAAACATTATGCACGAGCTTAGCCGCGTAGCAAAAAACGTTATTGTAGCAGACTACTGTCTAGCAGAGCGAAACCTATCTTTACCAGCAACTTTTTTAGCCCATAGCATAGAAGCCTTAATAGGTGGTGAACACTACCAAAATTATAAAATATTTATGAAAAATGGCGCTATTGAAGGATTTTTACAGCGCTGCCAGCAGACAGCGCATACGCGTCGCTCTGTTCTTGGTGGTGCAGGCACTGTTATTTTACTCACATAATATTTACTAAACATCTATTTAAAGTTTTACTTTAACCCCACAGCACTTTGTAAAGCATGCAATTCTTTTTCTGTAAGCGGCCTTGCCTTACCCACTGCTAAACGTCCCAACTCAATGGGGCCTTGTGCCACACGCACCAAGCGCAAAATGGTTAAACCCAAATCTCTGCACATACGTCGTATTTGCCTATTAATACCTTGATGTAAAGTAAGCTCCAAAAGGGTAGAGCGCACATCTTTCAGTAAAACTCGAGCTTCTATAGGCGCAAGCGTTTCTCCTTCTTTCAAAGTCATGCCTTTTTGCATGGTAGCAATATGACCATTACTCACGGCTTCGCGCACAAGCACATGATATACTTTAGGTAAATGGTATCGTGGATGCGCAAGCCTTTGGGAAAAGTGCCCATCATCGGTAAGTAATATCAATCCCTCAGAAAAATAATCCAAACGTCCTACAGTAAATAACCGTTTTTCTTGCCATTGGCGTGGCAATATATCAAAAATGGTGCTGCGCCGTTCAGGATCGCTGGCTGTACACATGGTTTGCACAGGTTTGTGTAACATAAGGTAAGAAAATTCTTGCTTTTGCTGCAAAGTTTTTCCATTAACTTTTACGATGTCATGCCTTGTAACTTTATGTCCAAGATTAGTTATGCATTGTCCATTCACAAAAACCTTACCGGCACTGATAAGTTCCTCAGCTTTGCGCCGTGAACAAATACCTGCATCGGCAAGAGCCTTGTTGATACGTACGGAAGGTATCGATGTTTCCACAATAGCATCATGATGTTTAGACATAAAAACTCCTCATATAGGTGTAGAGCAAATCCATGAGATTTTGCGACAAGCTAGGGTACAAGTCCAAAAAAAAATTTTAGAGCCTTATACGGCTTCACAGAAAGTGTTGATTTAGGGGTTACTATGAAGGGCCCAAAATGAAAAGAGAAATTTTTTGTCCATCCTTAAAAGAGTTATGCACAAAGGCACAAAATACACAAATACATATTGCAAAGCTATGTGCGTAACTCTTATTTATTTATATAAATCGAATAGTTAAATGATTATAAATAGCTTCTCTCCCTATTTGAAAGTTTACATAATTATCATTATGGGACAATTAATGACAGCTTTTTCCTCCCTCCTCACAGCGTTTTGACACCTTCACTGACCTTAGATTCGTCCAGATTTATTCGACGCATTTCTTAAATCCATATAACGCAATTCAAGATCTCTGAACTTTCTATCAATTGAAACTAAGAAAAAAAGCCGTTACGAATATTTCATTCCATCCATTTTTCTGCGGCAAAAAAATTCCATCTTTTCGCACTTGCCATGACGGCCGCCAAAGCGTAAAAGTCTTTATTACGTTTTA
>CAZBDD010000335.1:0-2312 GCA_964490475.1 uncultured Desulfovibrionaceae bacterium | reverse complement strand
GCATTCTTTTCACGGTACCTACGGCTATGCCTGTGGCTGAAAAGCGTATTTTCCGCCGTTGGGTTACATGGGCTGTGCGAGTTGTTTGGGAAGCCCTAGGATGGAGCCCTTGGTATGTGGGTGTGCGCGATAAAATGAGCCTTGCCGCCAGCGATTACCGCACAAGCCCTCAAGTGCGTTGCGACTGGGATGAAGCCTCTTGTTCACAAATTGTTTATATTTATAACGAGCTTGCCGTAAAATATCATGGAGATGCGCATCATTTATTTAAACTTCTAGGCAAACCTCGCCCTGAATATAATAATAAACCTTGCGCACGCATTGCCTCCATTGATACCGGCGGTGGTACTATGGATTTATCCATAGCCACTTACGAGCTTGCCAGTGGCGAAGGAGATACAGCGCGTATTATTCCGCATATGGAATTTCGAGATGGTTTTAATATAGCCGGAGACGAAGTTCTGCGTGATATGGTCAGTCAGCACATTATTCCTTGTTTGATGGATGCTTTCACGGCGGCCGGTATGCCAGAAACACGCACGGTTATGGGCTTGCTTTTTGGACGTGATGCCATTGGCATATCACAAGATCAGCGTAATTTGCGGGCACGTTTTGTGCGCCAAGTGGCTGTGCCAGTGGCAACGGGTATGCTTGCTTTATGTGAGTTATTGTATCAAAACACCACAGAAATCCAAGAAAATCATGCGCCTTTTACATGTAAATTGAGTGATTTTTTTGTACAACCCAGTTTAGAACCCGGTCAAGAAGAAAGTGAAGAAAATTTGGAAGATGCATATGTTCCCTTTCAAATTTTACGCGACAGCATCGATTTGCCTGAAAGCTTCTTTTACCCACAGCCCCAAGCGCATATTATTACTGCTGTGGAAGCATGTATTTATAATTTCTTACCACATGCTGCTAAAGAAGAAGGCTTTTCTTTGATGGATGTGGAATTGCGCATAAATCCCACAGCGGTAGAAAATACCATTCGCTCTACCCTAGGGCCCGCCCTTGCTGCTTTATGCGAAATGGTGCATTTACATGAATGCGACTTGCTCTTACTTACCGGTCGTCCCAGCGCATGGAATGGCATTGTTGCACCGGTGCTAACAAAACTCCCTGTTCCGGTACACCGCATTTTACCCATGCGTCAATACCATGTGGGTAATTGGTATCCTTTTGCTGATGTACACGGACGTATTACCGACCCCAAAACTACGGTGGTGGTGGGCGCTATTTTATGTGCTTTGGCTGAAGGACATCTTGAAGGTTTCTCCTTTGATGTTGGAAGCTTGCAATTGTCATCTACAGCGCGCTATGTAGGGGAAATGGATATCAATGGGCAATTGCGTCGACCTAAAGTATGGTTTGAAGTAGATGTAGATAGCAAAAAAAGTGTAGAATTAGAACGCGTTGTTCACTTTGGCGGCCCCATTCCCATTGGCTATAGACAAGTAGATGCGGACCGCTGGCCTGCCACACGGTATCATCTTTTGACTTTTAGCTCTGAAGAAGCACGCGCCAGAGCGTCTGGGCGTCTGCCTTATCAGGTGGAAGTACGTTTAAGTGTTTCTGAAATATGGGACGAAAGGGATGATAGAGATGAGGGCGAATTTACTATTGATACTATTATGGATAGAGACGGTAATAGTGTGAATAAAAAAGATCTCATCATTCGTTTACAAACCTTACCTCTTGATGAAGGATATTGGTTAGATACCGGTATCATTAGCAATGCTTAATGAGGCAGGAGATATATATGCAAGCAGAAGATCAAATACTAGCGAATAATTGTCATGAGCTAGAACAAAATACGCAAAGAGCTTTGCAATGGCTTGAAAAAAATAAAGAGCAAGTAGGCAAGGAATTTGATAGTATTCACACTGAGCTACGCCGTGCCAGTCGAGCCTTTGCAAAATGCCAAGTGGCAGCGCGTCGCAAAATGTGTGTGGGCGTTTTTGGGCCAAGTCAAGCGGGTAAATCTTATCTTATATCTACCTTGGCCAAGGATGCTAAGGGTACGCTTATTGCTAATTTTAATGGGCAAAATTGTGACTTTATTACGGAAATAAACCCTGAAGGCGGAAAAGAATCCACAGGGCTTGTGACGCGCTTTACCACAACTGCTCCGGAAAATGTGCCTGCTGGACATCCTATTCGTTTACGTTTACTTACAGAATGTGATGTTGTACGTGTTTTGGCTAATACATATTATGCGGATTGTGAGCATAAAGAAAGTCCTAATCAGGAAGAGCTACTTGCACAAATGCGCAGTTTAGAAGCACTGTACTCTAATACTCACAACAATGAAG
>CAZBDD010000334.1:0-2325 GCA_964490475.1 uncultured Desulfovibrionaceae bacterium | reverse complement strand
TATCACTTGTTTGTGAATTGATTCCAATAAGATATTCTTCTTTGGGTAAATGTTTTGCCGCTACTTGGCCATCTTGAGCGAATTGTAAAAAGTCTTGAGTAAAGGGGAAGGGAACATGCATCCAAATGCGCGGTTCAAATTTACCCACAGTTTGATCTAAAAAAGCTACGGCTTTTTCATTAATAAATGCTTGTAACAGGCCTTTTTCTCCTACAATAGTTTGCAGGTAATTATTTTCTGAAACAAGGGCAGCGGGAGCCAATACATCGGTTTCCCATTGTTTTTGAATGGTAAGGGCTGCTGTGCAAGCAATGGCATGAGCCATAAAACGCAAGGGGCCACGTAGAACATATACTACAGGGGAGTTTGAGCCCCAATCTACATCTTTATGGCTATTTCTTTGGTTATTAAATTGTAATTGAATAAGGTCAAAAGCAGAACGTAACATGGTATTTGCTTGTGTCATTTGGCTTTCTTCGGGTTTTCCAAAGGCAGCGCCGCCAAATTCTACTTTTGCTAAGGCAAAGCACCCTTCCTCATTGGCTAAAGTAGCGCGTAAGCCTTGTAAATCTGCTTCATAATTTCGTAAACTTTGTATAGCGTCTAAAAGATCGCCCATATTTCTGGTTTTAAGCACATGGTCACGTATAGACTGTATAGAAACGTCTGAAGTACGCAAAATATCAGCAACCGTACTTGGAATGGCAAAAAGAGAGTCTGGCTTTGTATTGGCAGAAAGACGCGTAACGTCTAAAAGCGCTCGCACTAAAAAAACATCCCCAAGCCAAGTGGGAGCCATGGTAGAGCCGTCTAAAACGCTTAAAGCGTCTGACATGGTGTAGAATAAGCGAATGTAAGGGTCATCGAAAATATTTTTAACGCTACCCATGCTATACAGAGTTGATACCTGTGTTATGCCAGACCAAGCAGCATCGCTTTGCACAATAAAATCATTCCAAGCTGTGGCATAGCGTTGTTCATAATTTTTCCAATAGGGCTGATCAACGAGTTTTTTATTATCGAGCAAGGCTTGCATTTGTAAGGAAAGGCTTTCATAGCCTGCCTTAGTATAGATGGGGGGGACAGATGTAAAACCTTGTGTTCCTGCTGGAATATTGGGCCAAAATAACGAGAGCCCCACAGCTTCGCGGGCAAGTTTTGTATTAACGCTGCTTTCAATATAGGCAAAAAGCTGTTCGCCATTGTGGTCAAAAATGGCATTGATAGCTTCGCCCACTTGCGCTTGTAATGAGGGCAAATGTTTGGGGTCTGCCACTTCTAAATAGCTTAAAAATAATTCACCAAAGACCGGTGACCACACGTGAACTGGTGCCGCTGATGTTCCTTGCGAGGCATCAAGGGTGTTGTTCTTGGTAGTGGCTTGTGGCTTATAGGAAGTGCTTTGCGCAGTATTTTTTTCACGAGGTGCTAAAGTTTCTGGGGCAGAGACAGCTCGTGGTGCCGCTGGGAAAACGCCAGCGCGAATTTCGTCTGTATTACCCTTGGTACTTTGTTGCAATAAAGCTGTTTGCATCCAGAGCAGGCAACGGGCCGCTTCATAGGCTGGGGCTTTTTCATTTTGTGTGCTGGCATTGGCACGGGTTAAGATATCTTTAATTACAGCTGGAACTACGGTATTTTCCATGCTTGCCTTATAGGCCACAGCGGTTTGCTCGCGCTCTCTTTGCAGCTTATTAAAGCCCAAGGTGGGAAGCCACCATTCTTTTTGAGCTTTATCAAAAGTAAGTAAACGCTGCTGCATATTTTCTAACTGAGGGTCATTTAACGTGCTGTGTTCAGCAGGATTTTTTTGGGTAGAGATAGCTTGAAAAACTTGATGCGTATGCATGACATTAGCTGCCATAATACCACATAAAATAAAGAGTGCGCAAAACAAAAATACAATACATGGAGAAAGAAGGCTAGCAAGGTTAAAGGAGCTATGTGTGCTTTGTGTGCCATAGGCATCGCGCGGAATAATACCTAGAAACAATTCTTCCACAAAGGCGGCACCTAAGGCACGTGGATTTTCCGGCATGGATGACGGCATGGAAGACGTAGGTGCTGTAAATGCAACAGGTTTTGGTGTCTCAAAAGATAAAAAATCTATGGGCGGCGATGCACTGTGTTCTTCTGTAGGTACTGAATTTTGTTCAGGGGCTATATTTAGAAGCGGAGCAATGGGCGTTGCTTGTGTTAAGGGTGTAGCCATGTCTGAAGCTATGGTTTTTTTTGTCGCTTGATTATTACTCGAAGCATCAAGTGCATATGTATAATAAAGGCCGCGTAAAAAAACGTTTTTATTGCCGGATAAACCAAGGAGCA
>CAZBDD010000333.1:0-2333 GCA_964490475.1 uncultured Desulfovibrionaceae bacterium | reverse complement strand
GCCAAAGCATTTTGTACTAGCTGAGCTCTTTTCTTAGTATTTTTCACCATAAAACCCTCAAAAACAGGGCATTGCACCGTTCAAGAAGCTTGATTTATTATAAAAATATTCCTATATTTTTCCATCAAGATTTTTCTGTAAGGAGACAAGCCATGCTTTTTGTCTATACAACCACAAGTTCCATTATGGAAGCAAAAACCATTGCTACACACATTATTGAGCAACGCCTTGCCGCTGGGGCAAACATTATTCCGCAGGTGCATTCCATATATCACTGGCAAGGAAATATTGTACAATCAGAAGAATGTATTTGCATTTTTAAAAGCACACAAGAAAATTTTAATGCGCTGAAAGACGCTATTTTACTCCTACACTCCTACGAAACACCCTGTATTGTCGCCCTACCTATCGCAGATATTGAAGAGCGTTTTGGCGCATGGATTAAACAAGAAAGCCACATGCATAACAGCCACAAAAAAATATGAAAACTTTCCTTTAAGGATAACTTAAGGCTCCGGCATAATTCATTGGCGGAGGCTTTTGGAGCTTTGGCGCAAGTCAATGCGACCAAAAATCAAGAAAAGAGCATTTCATACCCTTATTTCCAGTATCGTTATTTGTCCTCTTAGCATAAGTCTTGTTTTTTTTCGCATACTAATATATAAAATTTAGCTTCTAGTCAAGTCGTTTACTATACTTTGTTAAGCGATATGTTCAACAGTCTGTTAAAAAACAAGGAGAAAACATGAAAAAACTACAAGTACTTGGGGTAATATGCATTTGTGTCATGGTGCTTGCATTTGCAAAAACCCAAGTTGCACACGCAGAGGTTGATGCTGCAAAAGTGTCTGCTTATACCAAAGCTGTAGATAGCATGGGTAGCGAGTGTAAGCCACCTGCTAAATGCATTATAAAAGCTAAAGACCTTTATTTGAAAATGTTTAGTAGAAAAGATTCGCCAGAAACTTGCGATAGAGCCTTTGATGCTTTTTTAAAAAATTACTGGAGATTTCAAGAACATGATAAATGGATTCCCCGTCATAAAGAGTTTTTGGAAAGTAGAAAGGGGGATCTTGCTAAAGCTAAAGCGTATTTTGCCAAATATGGTTTAAGTGTAACTAATGGAGAAGGTACTTATTTCCCTACAGATGATTTTAAATTTGTTCTAAACACTTTTGGGAGCATAATATCACCATTATATAGAGATTGCCTACTTTATATCACTGCAGAAGGTGCAGGATATAGCCCTGAGGGAACGCCTACTTTGAAAGACATCCACTTTCGCACTGATACGCCTACTTCTGCTGAGTTAACAAAACTTGCTGAGGTTTTGCGCCAGAGTGTGATTGATGGAGATAACATTCTCAAAAACAAGCCTGCTGGTAACATAGTCAAAATGTTAGTAAGCAGAGAATTAGATCTCAAGTTCAATTATTATTTTAGTTATTTCCTAGGACAAGGTATATTTGATGCAAATGGAGTCTTGCGACCTGAGCTTAAAAAATCTTATGAAAAGCTTCTTAGCGAAAATACGGATTTTACCTACTATTCTACTGTCAAACAAGTTTATGATTTGCTAGAACAAAATAACTTTACAAAGACTTCTGAGAATGGTGTATCTTGGAAAATCAATAATTTAATCGACAAAGCAAACATTAACTAACCATAGCCTAGTTTTTTGACTTGTAGGACTTTTAATTAAAAAATAAGACCTCTACATAATTCAAAATAATTTACTTTATTCATAGAGAAATTCTCTGGTAAAGTTTTTTAAAAAGGTTAGGGGAAACTTTTTACTCACAAAAAGTTTCCCCTAAAAAATAAATCAACACTATCTAAAAATTCTACGCATCATTGCTTTGCACAGAAGGTACATCAATATTCATAATCCAATGCATAAGCGGAGGTATTCTGTCTGAGTCTGTGGCAGCAACCCAAGTAATGTCTTCCTTACGTTCAAGAATTTGCTGCCAATGTGTAAAAGAAAAACGCACATCCACACAATCTTTATCACCACATGGCGCCAAGCCCTTACACTCCGCCTTGAGCCACAGTAAAAGGCGTTTACTCTGTTCTTGTGGCGTATTTACCACAAGCAACATACACATCTCTATACCTTTTTCTACAGTGAAGGAAAGAGTGTCCAAGTCTTCACGGACAAAGCGTAGACGAGTACCACAAGCAGAAATATTAATAATACGAAAATCACTATTACCTTCTGCCGGACGCAAAGTTCCAAAAATTTTCCCTAGGTCTCTAGATTGCCGAGGCAACATGTGGCTATTCTTTGGAAACATCCACACAGATGAAAGGGCCACCGTATCAGGGCTAGG
>CAZBDD010000332.1:0-2341 GCA_964490475.1 uncultured Desulfovibrionaceae bacterium | reverse complement strand
TACCCATTTTCCTTATCTCGCTTAAAGCTGGTGGTACTGGCTTAAACTTAACCTCGGCAGACTATGTTATTCACTACGATCCATGGTGGAACCCTGCTGTAGAAAATCAAGCTACAGACCGTACACACCGTATCGGACAAACTAAACAAGTCTTTTCTTATAAGCTTATTTGTCAGAACACTGTGGAAGAAAAAATTCTTAAACTACAAGAAGCAAAACGCGGTGTGGCAGAAGCCATTATTCCTGGTCAAGACACTATGCAGTCTTTAACTCGTGAAGATTTGGAAATGCTTTTTGACGTATAGCTATTAGTAAAATCGTCTTTCATGTTAAGACTCCTGCACAATTAAAGAATCATGGATTGCTTCGTCGTTGTGTTCCTCGCAATGACTTGATATTACATCGAAAGTCATTGCGAGCCAAGCGAAGTAGCCACCCAACGGGCGCCGAAGGCGTTTGCGAAGAATGAGCAATTACGCAAATGGGGCAACAAAGCATCCATGCATTTCAACATTTTTTTGGATTATGCAGAGGTCTTAAATCAGCGTTTCCATATTAATTTTCGTTTAATTCACGAACTTTTCCCCAAAAATCTATGAGCCTTGGGCAATCTGTCACACTATGTCTTTCTTCAATGCATGCATCTTGCACAAATGAATTTTGCATAATATCTTTTGTGTGGCTGTTTTCAAGAGTTGCAAGTACGTTGAATGTATATTCAAAACAAGATTGGGGATAGCCTTGCGCAAACTCGATTTTTTCCATTGGTATTTTGTTAATTTTTAAAATTTTATCTAAGCACTGTAGATTACGTTCTCTATTTACAGTAGTATCTTTTATAAGTTCGCTATGTAGTGTAGAAAAAATCAATTCTTTCAAAAAAGAAGAGTGTAAGAAGGCGAACATTTCTTTATTAGAAATGTACACCTTTGAATTAAGCACAGCATCGAAAAGGAAAAAACGAGCATTATTTATGATATTGTTTATATTTCCTAAGTCAGAGTGCAATGTTATTTTGCTATTAAATTGAAAAAAATCGGCGCTTTTTACTTGTTGTGTTGTTTTTACACCATTACTTGATGGAGAAGAACCTACAATGCCAAGAGGAATGTGCGAATGTATATATTGTTTTTGTGTAAGCAGTAAATTGGCAGCAAGGCTTGCGTCGGGGGCAATGGCTGTGATGAGTTTTAGTTGTTGTCTTTTTCTTATTTTTTGTAAAGCAGACTTGTGTATTATAGAAGATGTATATATATGGGGAAGAGAAAAATATTGATGATTTTTGCAAAAAAGTGTTTTTAGTAAGCTTTCATGACAGGACTTGTAGGAATAGCTATTGGTAGCCGTGTAAGAATAGCTAGTATCACCATAAATATGTTGGCATCCATCCCAAAAATAATAAGCTCTTGTTGAACCAATAATATTTATGCCATTTTCTTGTGCCTTTTGTGTTAGTATTTCGGCCAAAGTAAAATAATATGGCATAAGACCATCATCGGAGCCCACAACAGTTACCCAATCACCTTTAGATTTAGCAATGGCAAACTCCCAATGTTCTGCTATAGGCAAGCGCATATGTGGTTGTACAATAACTATCTTCTCATCTTTAAGCGATTGAATATAGTCTAAAGTACCATCGTCAGAGTGATTATCACTAATAACAAGTTCATAATCTTCAAAATCTTGTTGCAAAATAGATGCAATGCAGTCTTTAATGTAAGGTAATCCGTTTAATGTGGGAATAATAATGGAATATTTCATGGGCATTCCTTATGTTTGTGTTGCGTATATTGCTATCTATATATGCATGATTGTTAATATAGATCTTTTCCACCATTTTCATAAAGTGAAAATGAGGTATTCTTGCTTTCATTGAGTTGATTCGCTTGCAAAAAAATCTCTATATGCTCGCATAAAGACGGTGGAAATACTTGATTGAAAAGAACAGCAATGTTGGCAAAGTTTTTATTTTGCTCTGCTGCTATGGTAAAATCATACTGCGGAAAAAAGCGATACATATCTTTTCGTATGGTTGTTAAAATAGCGGGCCATGATTGTAAAATCTCAGAAAAAGCGCTCCATGCAGCATGCATATGCATTTCACTGTACTGCTTGGCAAGACTTAGGCTTCCATAAAGAATATAGAGTAAGTCGAAATAGTGTAAATGCTCTTCGCCTATGAAAATATGTGCCGTTTTTGCTTTATTGCCCAAGATAAATGTGCCTACTTGTTCACTGTATTCTTTTCCCTCTTGTATAGTTCGAGAAAAATAAGGCATATCCCAAGTGAAAAAACGACGAATACAGGCTACCATGCTTAAGGTGCGTATTTGATAGGCTG
>CAZBDD010000331.1:0-2342 GCA_964490475.1 uncultured Desulfovibrionaceae bacterium | reverse complement strand
GCACCTGTTCTTGTGCTTTTTGACGTTGCTCCTTTGTAAGCTTAGAAGCCAGCGTTTCACGAAATGAACGCGCAGACATTTCCTCATGTTGCGCCGCCAATAAAATATACGCATAGCCCAGCACTAGGTCTTTAGTTACGCCCTTTCCTTCCATAATCATTGTACCCAAAAGGGCTCGTGCCATATTATTCCCCTTTGCTGCAGCACGATGCAACCATTTTGCCGCCAATTTTTCATCTTTAGTAGTGCCTGCCCCCACATAGTAGTACATACCAAGAAGAGCCATGGCCTGTGCTACTTCAAATCCTGCAGCTTCTTGTGCATAATCAAAAGCTTTTTTATAATCTTTTGGCACTGCCTTACCTTCATAATGAAGCCAGCTCAGAACTGTATAACCCAAAGGATGTTTCTGTGATGCAGCAATATTGGCTAGCTGTAATGCTTTAGTATAATCTTCTTGGTCAGGACTGTAGTAATGTGCTTTTACAAAGTAAAAATACGCTAATAAGGCAATAGCGCCATAATCATTTGCCTTAACTCCAGCAACAGTGGCCTTAATGGCCGCTTCTCTATCTGGCTCAATGCCATAAATTTCTCCAAAAACTAAATAATAAGCCCATTGGACGGCATAGGACGCATCTTTTAGCGCAGCTTTTTCTAGCCACTGTAAACCCTCTGCATTATTTTTATATGCAGAATTAATTATTTGTATTATGCCAAGCTCAGCCATAGCATCAGCAAATCCCAGTTCAGCAGCTTTACGCAACCAGTACACACCAAAATCTTGATTGCTTTTTACACCGGCCCCTCTATAATACGCATCCCCCAATCGATATTGAGCGAAGACATCGCCCTTCATGGCCTCAGCATGCTCTTTTTGCATATCAGGTGATAAATTCAGCACATCAGCTATAGCCTGCTCCTGCAGCTTACCATCCTGAGCATATCCTTGCAGCGGCACAAAAAAGCTTAAAAACAGAAAAAGACAAAATCGAAGAATCATTGGATAGATAGATGATAAAGTATGCATTTTTACCTCTTATATTTTAACTGTTACAATAGTACGAGCACTTAGGTATTCATATATTTATAAAAATAAGCCACCTATTTTCAAAAAGAATAATAGATGGCTTTAAAGTATTTCTACTGCAAATAAAAGAATTGCTATTGATCAAAAGACACCGGACGTACGGCTCTGGCAAAAAACAATCCTTTATACCTATAGTCAGTAACAGTATCTTGTACATATTGGGTTTCATTGCGAGCAGGCTTTTCAATAACCTTTTCTACAGTTTTACCATGTCTATGTTTTTCAGTAATTACTATTTTTTCTGCAGGCGTGTATATATTTACAGCACGAGTAATCTGTCTTTGACCAACTTCTTCCCTACCCCACAAAACAAGGCAAGCACCCACGTTTTTACCTTGACTTTTAGCGGAATAACTATCTTCATTGGCTGGTCCAGTCCAGGTAGCATCACCTATCAAAACATAGCCCTTACTTTCCATGGCTTTTATTATCTGCTCATCGGTACCGCGTGGAAATCTTTCCACGCGTGGATCACCTGAACAAGGCGAAACATTTTGATCTTGCGCTAGTAAAGCTGGTCGATAATTACTTTGAAACCCACCTTCCATACAAGCGGTTAAAAACATACACAAAGCAATGCCTATGAGAGTTCTTTTTATCATAATTTTCCCCTTAATTAATGTGGTAAAAGAGCATTACCACTCTTATTTTATTACTGCAACGCTTTTAACTCATAGGAATCAAATAATATACAGTGCACTCTAATGATAAATTCAATCTTTACAAAATATTTTAACGCACATCGACTTTACAGTGCCCATGTACAAGCCATTACTTTTAAATGACATACACAAAAATAAATAATATTATTTTGTAGCATGCCTTGCAAAAAAGAGTGCTTTATATTTATATTTATTTATCGTTTCAGCATCATCAACATCAGAAATTTCGATATCAATGCCATCTTCAGCTTTTCCCCAAAGAACAGTACAGGCACGTACAGCAGCTCCTTGCTTTAAAGCATATTCTTCAATATCTTGATCAATGTTAACCCACTCTGCTTCACCTATAAGTATGTTTCCATTATCAATCATGGTCTGTATTACCTTTTTCTCTTCCTCAAGCAAATATTTTTGCACGGTTAAGGCTCTGTCACAAGGTGCTACCATGGTTGCTGGTGTCAACCTTGTTCTTTGATAATGACTTGATATATTATCTTCAACACATCCTACCAGCGAAAAACACATCATTACAAACAAAACTCCCTTGACTAACATATAACCTCCAAAAAATATAAAATTTTATCTAAATA
>CAZBDD010000330.1:0-2358 GCA_964490475.1 uncultured Desulfovibrionaceae bacterium | reverse complement strand
TGAAAACTTTTTGTCCCCTTCTGAAAGGGCTTGCACCCGAACGGTGGCCGTGCCGGCATCGTGCATATCTAGCTTTCGTGCGGCACGGCGGGAAACATCAATAATACGGTCATATTTGAAAGGGCCACGATCATTAATGCGCAAAACAACGCTTTTATCGTTGGCTACATTAGTTACGCGTACCACAGTACCTAAGGGCAATAATTTATGGGCAGCGGTGAGAGCATTTTGATTGTAGCGTTCCCCGTTGGCAGTTTTTTTTCCATGAAAACCTGGGCCATACCAAGAGGCCACACCGGTTTCATCATAGCCTTCCCCTGTTTGTAAAGGGTGGTATCTTTCTCCGCGTACGGTATAAGGATTTGTGCCACGCACCTTACTTTTAGGTTTGCTGCTTCCGCAACCTATCAGCGATAACGTTATTACACATGACAAAATAAGAAAAAATGCTTTGTGAAAAAATGTAAAAGAGCCACAAGTTTTTAAATTTCGTAAAAATATCATAGTCTTCTCTGTGTATCTCTTTTTGCAAAAATCAAAAGCTAATTGTCGATGGCTTGCACACGCATAGGTGCGATGCCAGCGCGACGAATACCTATAATATCACCAGCTTTACGTGAAAGGTCAATAATTTTCGTTTTGGCAAAGGGGCCTCTGTCGTTGATACGCACAACAATGGTTTTGTTATTATTAAGATTTGTTACACGTACTTTTGTGCCGAGAGGCAAGGTTTTGTGGGCTGCAGTCATGGCATTTTGATTGAATATTTCACCGCTGGCTGTTTTACGACCGTGAAAACCTGGTCCATACCATGTGCCAATGCCAGTTTCATCATAGCCTTCAGCGGTTTTGAGTAAATAGTAGCGTTGCCCGCGCACTACATAAGATTTGCCACTAAGCTCTGGGCTTTTTTTCTTTTTCTCAACTTTTTCTGTTTTTGATCCTATAGGCTTGCTTAGCACCGGTATAGGTTCTTTACTTTTTTTTGCGCAGGCAACAAAAGAAAGACAAAGACATACAAGAAGAAATAAAATTTTTTTGGGCATAATATACCTACTTTATATGAAATTTTTAAAGAACTTGTTTGAATTTCTCTGAAGAGGCGTATTCGGTAAGTTGCGCAAGGCTTGCCGCATCAGCACCATGTTCTTGAGCTTTTTCCTCAAAAAGTAAGGCCTCTTGTCTATGACCACCTTCAAAGCAGGCTTTAGCAGCAAGAACATACATGGAAAAAGTATTTTTTCCATAAAGGCTTTGCAAAAGCTCCTCCCAATGCTCTTGGAAGGTTTCCTTTACTAATTCTTCGTGCTCTGCAATAAAGCGTGCCACAGAGCCATTGTCTCCGTGTTTGTGCACATAGAGTACAATAAGCTGGCGTGCATAGTTTAAAACATCAAGAATGCGAACAATTTCTCGCCCAATACTTTCGCGGGTTTGCATTGTATAGGGCATAAGATTTTCAATAAGGTGAGTGTGTTCTTGAGCGCGGTTTTGAATTTGTATTAAGCGATTACTATAGTGTTGTCTTTGAAAAGCATCTTCTTTGAGTTTAATGCATTCATGAAAAGTATAGCCAATACACCAGTCTAGAATATTTTCTAAAACTGCACTGGGGTTTTGGGCTTGCTGACAAGTGGGCTTATTGTCCAACCTTTCATGACTGTATTGAATGCTAGCATCATACCCTTCAAAATCACGGCGACCTCGATTTTTTTTACGAAAAAGGTGGTGCGCTGTGTCTTTAAGGCGCCAAAATATACCTTTTCGCATGGCTTCACCTAGTAATTCGCGTAGTACAGCGTAGGAAATAGTGCCGGAATGCGCAAAGCGAGTATTTTGCTCTGTAATTTTAGCATATACAGTACAAAAATCACGTAATAAGTCGCGTACAAAAATATCATTATTATGGGCTTGCCAGCGTCCAATCATTGCCCGTCCTCCGTTAAGAGAGCTTCCGCCACGGCAGCATCATAAAGAGCCATGGGGTCAGCTCCTGGGCTTCCACGACCGGACTTTTTGTACATATCAGCGGCAGCTTTTATGACCGCGGCAGGTAGCCAAGAATGCTTTTCCCATACATGCTCGTGTTCCGCTTCCCATAAGCGAAATTCTACGCTACCTGAAGGCGCACGACGTACATATACGCGTACTTTCGTATTTCCCGGTTGGGGATGGTAATATAAACCTTTATCGTCTTTCATAAGTACCCTCTCAAACGTTATGCTACATTTTGCACTGCCTTGTGATTTAGGTCAACTAAAGCTTTTTTAAAAAATTGTTATTTATTTCTCAAAGTAAAAAATGTGCGTTTATGCTAAAATGTTGAATGGAAAAGCATAATTTTAATAAATTAAAAAT
>CAZBDD010000329.1:0-2359 GCA_964490475.1 uncultured Desulfovibrionaceae bacterium | reverse complement strand
TATAAATTGGTGGGCATAACGCTTATGGCATCAAAACCGTATTGCTTGCGATATGCGGCGCACATTTCAAGACCTGCAATTTTTGCTAAGGCGTAGGCTTTATTGGTTGTTTCCAATGCTCCCGAAAGAAGGTATTCTTCTTTAATGGGCTGTGGACATTGCCGAGGATAGATGCATGAAGAGCCTAAAAAAAGAAGCTTTTTTACATTATGTTCCCATGCATGATGTATAAGCGCATTTTGCATTTGCAAGTTTTCGTAAATAAAGGAAGCAGGGTAGGTGGCATTGGCATAAATGCCTCCTACCTTGGCAGCGCAAATAAAAACGTAATGCGGCTTTTCCTGTGCATACATATCAGCCACTGCCGCCGCATTGCACAGGTCTAGCTCTGCTCTGGTGTATGTTAAAATATTGTTATACCCAGAAGCTTTAAGGGCGCGCACCACGGCAGAACCCACAAGGCCCCCATGGCCAGCCACATAAACTTTAGCATTACGCTGCATATGGTTGCCTTGCCTTTCCCATGTGTGCTTTAGAAAAATTGCTAAATATTTTTTGAAATAAAATATTTCAATAGTTTACTAGCGATTGTAAGGGTCAGAATAGCGCACAATATCATCTTCCCCAAGGTAAGACCCCGATTGAATTTCAATGAGAACTAAGGGCAAAATTCCGGGGTTTTTTAATTTATGTACAGCCCCTTGTGCAATATATATGGATTGATTTTCTGTAAGTAAAGTAACATTGTCATCGTTGGTTACTTCTGCTGTACCGCTTACTACTACCCAATGTTCTGCCCTGTGATAATGTCTTTGTAGGGAAAGTTCTGCTCCGGGAATAACCACAATGCGTTTAACTTGAAAACGTTCAGCTAAAGCAAGGCTTTCATAATGTCCCCATGGTCGAAAAACTTTTTGATGCCACATGGCTTCATTACGTTCTTTTGCCTGCAAAGCAGAGGCAATGGCGCGCACATCTTGGCTCATTTGTCTTTGACTTACGAGCACAGCGTCCGGTGTTTCTACTACAATAAGGTCTTCTACCCCAAGGGTGACTACCAACCGCCCTTGCGAATGCACATAGCTGTTACGTGTTTTTAAGGTAAGCACATCACCATGGCAAACATTACCAAAGGGATCTCTATCCTTTTCATCTTGTTCGTAAAAAGACTCCCAAGAGCCCAAGTCATTCCATTGAACATTTAGTGGTAGCACTGCCGCTTTAGAGGTGTGTTCCATGATGGCATAATCTATAGATTGCGCCTGACAGGCTCTGAAGGTATTGGCGTCAGGACGGATAAAATCGCGGTCTTGTTTTCGTTGTTGCCAAGCATGGCGACATATGTCCACCGTATCTGGTGAAAATTTTTCTAATTCGTTTAAAAAAGCGTCGGCACGAAACATAAACATACCACTATTCCAAAGGTGGTCTCCGCCATCAAACATGGCTTGAGCTTTTTCGAGCGGAGGTTTTTCGATAAATTTACGTACATGAAAGATATTTTCTTGCAATAAGTCGTGTATGTCATCGCTAAGGTCAAGCAATTCTCCGCATTCAATATAACCATAGCCTGTTTTGGCGCTTTGAGGGGTAATGCCAAAAGTAACTAAAAAACCACTGTCTGCTGCAGCACTAGCAGCTTCTACAGCATCTACTAAGGCTCGGTCGGGGCTTAGGGCATGGTCTGAAGGTAATATCAAGAGAACTGCTTCTTTATCTGCTTCAAGAGCCGCTAAAGCCACGAGAGTAATGGCTGGTGCGGTATTTTTCATTTCTGGTTCAAGAATAATATTTGGTGTACGACTACCTGGTATAGACATATCATGTATGATATTAGCCACAAAAAAACGATATTCTTCGTGACTAATGATTATGGGTGCCCCCACAGAACGTTCGTGAGCTCTTTGCAAATGTTGCACTCTTTGAAACGTTTGGGCAAAAAGAGAAGGAGTGTCTTTTTCAAACTCTGCAAACTGTTTGGGGCTGTAGGCTCGAGAAATAGGCCATAAGCGTGTACCACTACCGCCACAAAGTATTACTGGATGTAACATGTTAACCCTCATTATATGCTTATTAAGAGGAAGCGCAGAAAAGGCTTGGTTTGCATTCCTCAGATATGTTCCCCCTCTTTGCTGGGGGGGTACGAATGTAATATTTTAAGTCTGCCATTCCTTTCTGTTAAAGTCAAATGGTTGTTATATTGTTTTTTGTTACAATAGTAAGGCATAAAAAAGCGCACTGAAAGCCCTTGGCAATCGGTGCGCTTTGGTAAATTGTAAAAAAGTTTTTAATACGAGTTTTTTCTCTTAAAAATCGTAACCGCGCATAAGGTCATCCATGGTTTCACGTCTGCGAATAA
>CAZBDD010000328.1:0-2361 GCA_964490475.1 uncultured Desulfovibrionaceae bacterium | reverse complement strand
AATTCCCGAAGGGCTTGTTTCTTGGTTTTTTTGGGCCATACGCAATGAATACTATTTGTATTGGCAAGATACTGAATACAAAAGCTATATTGAAAACACGCACTTTGTTCTTAAGTTAAAGCCAGAAATTTCAAATGAAGGCCTAAGCTTTTCTGTTTTGCTTATACATGAAGGTCGCCCCCCTATTTCGCTTATGCAGCATGCCCACCAAGCTCAAGGAGCACAAGGGGAAAGTGAAATTACTTTTCATGGCCAAATTCCCATATGGGTTTGTCATAATAGAAATTTCTTTCCTGTACAAACAGGTTTACAATTACCATTGGTATACGACCTCCTGTACGCGCGCCCCGTGGTACCCCATGAGGAAATTTCAGAATTTTTAGACAGAGTGTGGACACGCCTACCAAGTACCAATCTTTTTGAACCAGAACAGTTCTTAAAGCGCATGGCGCCTATTTTTCAGCCTGCTACCTACAATCCTAAGTTGTTTTTGGATGAAGAAGGCAGCTTGCTTACTCTTGAAATTGAAAATATTTATGAAACTGTGCATGGAGAATTTCTTCTCAATGGCCCCAACCCCGACTTCCAAACGGGATCCTATTCCTATTCTGGCTCCACCTTTTTAGTGCAAAGACATCAAAAAGAAGAGACGGAACTTTTAGATACCTTAAACGGTATGGGTTTTCAGCACAGAAGCAATAAACTATGGTTTCTTGAACCAGAAGAAGCCATTGCCTTTCTCTTGGACTCTTACCCTAAACTTTTAGAAGCTTATAGAGTTTTTGGTGAAAAAGCCCTTTCTCGTTATAAAGTGCGTACTTCACAATCTGTTATTACAGCTTCTGTAGAAAGCAATGAAAATGATAAATGGTTTTCATTGGACATTGAGATTGAATATGATGGCCAATCTGTTTCCTTGGATAAAATTTGGAAAGCGTGGGTTAAGGGAAAACGTTACATTCAACTTAAAGACGGTTCCTATACCAGTTTACCTGACTCCTGGTTGGAAAAATTAGCCCATAAGCTGCACGCTCTTGGACTTGATCCTACCAAACCACCACAACAGAAGTTTAAGCAGTATGAAGCACCTATCTTAGACAATATTTTAGAAGACTTCCCCACGGTGCATACGGACTCTTTCTGGAATAAATTACGTGAAAAAATTCGTGATTTCCGTGAAGTGCGTGCCATTGAACCGCCCAAGGGACTTACTGCTGATTTGCGCTCTTATCAAAAGCAAGGCATTTCTTATTTGAACTTTTTATCAGAATACAGCTTTGGCGGTATTTTAGCTGATGAAATGGGCTTAGGAAAAACCATACAAACACTTGCCTTCATACAATATATGGTAGAAAAAAAATATGAAGGGCCAAACCTTATTATTGTACCCACCTCTGTATTGCCCAACTGGGACAGAGAAGCTGAAAAGTTTGTTCCACAATTGCGCCGTTTGATTATTTACGGTACACGCCGTGAAAATATGTTCAAACAAATTATGGACTCAGACCTTGTGGTCACCACCTATGCCCTTTTGCGCCGTGATTTAGAAGAGTTTGAAAATTATGAGTTTAACTCCATTATTTTGGACGAAGCTCAAAATATTAAAAACCCCAATACTATTACAGCGCGCTCTGTGCGTAATATCAATGCTCGTATGCGCTTATGCCTTTCCGGTACTCCCATCGAAAATAATCTTTTTGAGCTATGGTCATTATTTGAATTTCTTATGCCTGGTTTCTTGGGTTCACAACACTCTTTCCAAAGAGGCATTGTAAAGCCCATTAAAGATGGGGATGTGGAAACTCTGGACTATTTGCGCACGCGTGTCCGTCCCTTTATTTTGCGACGCACCAAGGCTGAAGTGGCTAAAGATTTACCGCCGAAAGTGGAAAGTGTTACTTGTTGTGCCTTGGAAGATGCCCAAGCAGAACTTTATGCCGCCCTTGCTCATAAACTTAAAATGCAAGTACTGGCTGATGTGGATGAAAAAGGTATTGGCAAAAGCCAAATGTCCATTTTGGATGCCTTACTTAAATTGCGTCAAATTTGCTGTCACCCACGCCTCTTAAAAATCGATATGCCCGGCTTTTCTACCAATCTTCCCTCGGGCAAGTTTGATGCCTTTAAAAATATGGTGACAGATATTGTAGAAGGCGGCCATAAAGTGCTTGTCTTCTCACAATTCGTACAAATGTTGCACATTATCAGGCAGTGGTTACAAGCTTCTGACATTCCTTTCTGTTATTTAGACGGTGCAAGTAAAAACCGCTTTGAACAGGTAGACACCTTTAATAATGAACCTGGTATACCCATTTTCCTTATCTCGCTTAAAGCTGGTGGTACTGGCTTAAACTTAACCTC
>CAZBDD010000327.1:0-2377 GCA_964490475.1 uncultured Desulfovibrionaceae bacterium | reverse complement strand
CCTTTTTTGCTGAGAGGGGGAACTTTTTTTAGGAAAAAAAAGTTCCCCCTCTCAGACTCTCCCCTTCAAAAAAACCAATTACGTTAGAATTTTATAGTGGATTTCTTAAGCAAAAAACGACAATACTGTTTGTACTATTTCTGTCTTCACAGGTTCTTTTGGCCAAATATAACGTCCTATCACAGCCAACATAACGCCACCTATGCCGCATTTGCATACTGTGCCTAAAAAACGCCCTACCATAGCTCCAAATGCTGCCTCTCTGGCCTCTTTTGAGGGGCGGCCTTTAGCCATTTCCATTATAAAGCATCCTATCCATGCACCAATCAGCGCACCAATCAGCGCACCAATGCCAAAGAATAAAGGAGCTAAGACTATGGCTCCAATGATGGCTCCGATGATTCCGGCAAAAGTACCTGAGGAGGAAGAACCGTATTTTTTTGCCTTCGCCACTTGTAAAACAAATTCAAGTATTTCCCCCACTACCGCCAACACCACAAGTATAACAAAGAAAGTTATGCCCATGGGAGCTGTGTCCGGATACACATATTTCCAAAGCCCCACCAAGGCCAAAATAATCCAATTGGCAGGCAAGCCAAAAATATTCAAAAAAAGCACAAAGCTTAATAAGACCATAAAGGCCGATACGATCATATACGCTAGGGCATAGGGAATAACTAATTCCATTATTTTACTCTCAAATCTTGCACACGCACAGCTTTTCCTTCAGTGGTAGGAATACTGCCGGAAGCCACCAACTCTACTCTAGGAGTCACCAAGATTTCGTCGCGCAGACGTCCCGTAATATTCTTTTGTAAAGCTCGCAAAACGCGCATATCTTCCACAAAGCACTCTTCACGAATCTCTACTTGCACACGCATGTGGTCAGCAACGCCATCATTTTCAAGAGTAATAAGGTAGTTTTGCCCCACTTCTCTAAAGCCCATGATAACTTGCTCGATTTGCATGGGATAAATATTAACACCTTTTAAGATAAACATATCATCCGAGCGACCTAAAATTCTATCAATGCGACGATGCTTACGCCCACAGGCGCATTCTCCAGGCAGAAAACGCGTTAAATCACGAGTTCTATAGCGCAAAATGGGCATACCTTGACGGCATAAGCAGGTCATAACAAGTTCGCCCACTTCTCCTTCAGGTACGGGGAGCCCTGTTTCAGGATGAACAATTTCTGCAATATAAGCATCCTCCCATACGTGCAAGCCATTTTGCTCTTGACATTCAAAGGCCACTCCAGGCCCATTCATTTCTGATAAGCCATAAGAATTATATACTTTCATAGCAAAAAGGTCTTCAATGCGCTGACGATACTCCTCTGAATATGGCTCTGCACCAATAAGAGCAATACGTAAAGGTAAATCACGAGGATTTTCCCCTGCTTCTTCTAAATGCCCGCCTAAAATAAGTGCATAAGAAGGGAGAATATGAACAACTGTTGTTTTAAAATCCTTCACTAGCTTCAATTGACGGCGAGAATTGCCGGCTCCAGCAGGAATTGTAAAACATCCCAAACGCTCTGACCCATAATGTATACCAAGACCGCCAGTAAAAAGGCCGTATCCTGACATATTTTGAAACACATCTTCACGTCGCACGCCCACCATATGCATAGAGCGCGCCATAAGATCTGCCCAAGAATTCAAATCATTTTGTGTATGACAAATGGCCGTGGGGGTTCCTGTGGTACCACTAGAAACATGCATTCGCACAATATCTGCCTGAGGCACACAGAGCAACCCTGTAGGATAGTTGTTGCGCAAATCTTCCTTGGTAGTAAAAGGAATTTTACATATATCTTCCACAGTATTAATGGAATTTGGTGAAACGCCAGCTTCGCCAAGGCGTTGCGCATAAAAATCACACTTTATTGCTTGTTCTATGGTAGAACGCAAGCGCGTTGCTTGGGTTTGAGCAATAGTATCTTGAGACCAAAGTTCCGCTTTATCAAAAATTTCCATAATCTTTCCTGCTACTTATTTGAATATTGTGCACCTAAGGCCCATAAAAGCCCGAAACATCCGGCTAACATCATTTGCCCGTGCGGTGCTAAAAATTGTCCGTGACCTCGCAGCATTTCTCTTTGCGGCCCCATAATAAAAGTAGGCGTAAAAGCGCCAGCATCTTCTATTCGTGCCCCTAATGCAACACCGTGCCCACCAGACGCACGCACCTGTTCATCCGGAAGCCACCCCATACGAAATTCATGCAAATCGTGGAGATAGTCCTCTAAACGTTGCTGCCCTGTATGATGTTCAAAAATACCTACGACTTTTCCTGCATAAATGAGCATGGCTAAAATGTGGCTATTACCTACATTTATCAAAGTAACCCCTTCACGCTGTGAACGCGCCCG
>CAZBDD010000326.1:0-2403 GCA_964490475.1 uncultured Desulfovibrionaceae bacterium | reverse complement strand
CCTACGTTATTGATAGCCTTAACGAAGACCAAAGCCAAAAAATTTGCCAACACCTCAGTGCTATGGAAATGCAAGGTTCCATACAAGGCTTGTTCTGGTTGCCTATACCTGCTTCCATGCACAGCGCTGTGCAAAAAGAACACAAAGAACAGTGCGGCCCCTATGCCATGGCTTTAGTGATAGATGAAGGGACACTTACCTTAGAATTTTTAGTACGTGCGCAAAGTGCTTTGCATTGTCATTGCGTAAGCTATGCTGATACTACGTTGCGCCAGCATATGATGGCCTACATAGATGAGATTTTGCATAGCCTTGATATAACTATATAGCTATCATGGCTTTCTGTTTTCCAAAAGCTCCGCCTCTCTTGCGACAGCAGGAGAAAAAAAGCCAAAAAACATGGCGCAATGTGCGGAATTTTGTGCAAAATGACTTGGATATACCTTTACAGAACACCTCCTTCCTTTTAGCTGTTTCTGGCGGCGCCGATTCTTTAGCCCTTCTTTGTCTTTGGCAATGGTTTGCCAATGCAGAAAAGCTTTCTTTTTCTGTATTACATATTAATCATGGTTTACGCCCTGAAAGTAAAGATGAAGCTCATGCTGTGCATGCTCTTTGCGAAGCGTGGAACATACCTTGTTTTTTAGAAAAAATTGATACGTACCAGCTAGCTGCCAGAAAAAAAATGGGCATTGAAGAAACAGCCAGAAAACAGCGTTATGCCCTCTTAGAGCAGTATCGCAAACAATGCCAAGCCGCATGGGTTTGCCTCGGGCATCATGTACAAGATGTGCAAGAAGACATACTTATGCGTCTTATACGCGGCGCCGGTTGGCCTGCACTTGGCGGCATGGTTGCCAAGGATGCAAAGCGTCGTATTTTACGTCCCTTACTTTTACAACAACCGCAGGCTTTGAGGGATTTACTTATCAGCGCAGGGCTGACTTGGGCCGAAGATGCCAGCAACGCCGATACACAATTTTTACGTAATAGAGTTCGCCATACTATATTACCTTTATTGCATGCAGAAAATCCTTCTTTCGTTCAAAAAACAGAGGAGCTTTGGCAATTAGCACAATACGACGCTGCCCATTGGCAACACGCTATAGATGCCATATGCACAGAAAATACTATTGTGTGTCATGAGCAAAAGGTCACATTACCTGCAAAGCTTTTAAAAAGTCTCGACACTGCGACACGATTACGCTTGTACATACATGCCGTAAGTTTACTTAAAAACACAGCAAAAGAGCATGAGCACATGGGGCAAATACGTGCGCATACTCTTTTTCAATTAGACAAAGCTTTTAAAGATGGCAGGGGGAACACTCTGTTTCAATTACCGGGGAAAATTACAGCATATTTGAAAAATAACACTATTATATTTCAAAACTAAAGCCCTTTACAAAAAAACAATGTAAAGGGCTTCATACATCGAGACCTCTGCACAATTACAAATGCATGGATTGCTTCGTCGCTAGGCTCCTCGCAATTGGTATTACAACAAAAGTCATTGCGAGCGAAGCAATCCATGTATTTCAACATTTTTTTGGATTATTCAGAGGTCTTACATCAGTAATATTTACTTATTTTACAGAAAAGCTTTTTTCACTTTATCTGCAATATTTTCAGCTGTAAGCCCCACTTGAGTGCGTAGCTCTTGCTGCGTACCATGCTCTATAAAACAGTCTTCGATGCCAATACGTTGTATATTTTTGCCTTGCAAAGCGTCATTATCCACGAGTAGTTCCACTATGGCCGAAGAAAATCCACCTAGCAAAGTGCCCTCTTCCACAAGAAATATATATTTATGAGCGGCAATCAATGCTAAAATCTGTTCTTCTGGCAAGGGTTTTACCCAAATAGGGTCAAAAACTGCCACTGATTTTCCTATATCTTCCGCTATTGTTTGTGCGGCTTTAAGAGCATAGTGTACACAAGGACCGGCAGCTATAATAACAGCATCTTGCCCTTCTTGCATAAGCTCTCCCTTTCCTGTTTCTAAAAATAAATATTTTTCTGGTAAGGGTAAATCAAAACCGACACCACGAGGATAGCGCAAAGCAACTGGCCCGGTCCCCTTGGGACTCTGACTTGCTGTATATAAAGCATGGCATAAAATAACTTCATCACGTGGGGCTAATATGCGTAATTGCGGTATATGACGTAAATAGGCCATATCAAATACGCCATGATGTGTTGGCCCATCTTCTCCCACCAGTCCTGCCCTATCCACACAAAATATCACAGACAAGTTTTGCAAACATACATCATGTATAACTTGGTCATAAGCTCTTTGCAAAAAGGTTGAATAAATTGCCACCACAGGACGCTTGCCTTGCATGGCTAGACCAGCGGCAAAGGTAACAGCGTGTTGTTCACAGATGCCCACATCAACAAAGC
>CAZBDD010000325.1:0-2405 GCA_964490475.1 uncultured Desulfovibrionaceae bacterium | reverse complement strand
AATAAGTTTATTGGCAGCATTTTCCCAGCGAATATGTTGCAGCTCTTCTCTGCACTGTTTTGTCATTTCACTGGCAAGACGTGGATAGGTGAGTACGGCACAGATTTTATCTGCCATGGATTCTACGTCCCAAAAATCCACTTTAAGGGCATTTTGCACCACCTCTGCCACACCAGATTGTCGAGAAATTAATACTGGTGTGTCATAAGACATGGCTTCAAGGGGGGCGATACCAAAAGGTTCTGAGACGCTGGGCATAACATATAAATCGCTCATAGCATACATGCGGTCAACATCGTCGCCTTGCAAAAAGCCTGTGAAGTGAAAACGATTTCCCATACGCATTTGTGCCACCATGCGTACCATACGCGGTAGCATATCTCCACTGCCTGCCATTATGAAACGAACATTGGGCATGCGATCTAACACAAGTTTTGCCGCTTGAATGAAATATTCTGGCCCTTTTTGAAAGGTAATACGTCCCATAAATAAGACATATTTTTCGTTTTCATTGTGTAGAGGAATATTTAAATGTGAGCGTGATTCTTCTTGGGTAACGGCATTATGCACTACAGTGATTTTAGCAGGGTCAATGCCGTAGAGCTGGGTAATACGCATTTTAGTATAGTGACTTACGGTTACAATTACATCGGCCGCTTCTAGCCCTGCACGCTCAATGGTAGCTACCTCTTTATTTAAATTTTCGCCACTGCGATCACTTTCTAGAGCATGAATGTGCACAATGAGGGGTTTTCCACTCAAGTGCTTCGCCACAATGCCTGCAGGGCATGTCATCCACTCATGGGCATGGATAACGTCAAACTCTTCATCTTGAAGGCTAAGCACGCTTTGGCTATAGCGAAAAACCTCACCCATCAAATCTTGCCCATAGCCACCCTGTAAAGAAAGCACCGTTTCACCTTTATTTATAAGACGCTGTGTTTCTATAATAACTTCTTTAAGCTGTTGACTAGTTTGTTCAGAAATCATACTAGCCGCTTGTTGCATAAAGGCCACGGGGGTGGTGCAGGGGTCATACATATGTGTGGTAACACTGCCCACATAAGAGCCTTGCCACACGCCTTGCATTTCTGCATAGCTTTCGGGGGTGGCATAGGCGTGCAAAAGAGAGGGTATGGGGTACATATGCAAGTTTTCTTTCCATACTTCTTTTACCACTGATGACGCCACGCGCGGTCTTGAAGTTGCCTGTATTTTTGATGGTTCTTCCATACTCTTTACAGAAGTTTTTATTATGGGCTCTCCATCATGTGTAATAGTTGATACATTTGTTTCACATGCAGATTCTTCCCACGCTATGCGTGTTCCTGAAGCTTGACGCAGTGATAAACCCTGAGAAAGGGTGATTTTTTCTTGTCCTTCCATGCGCGGAAGTAAAAAAAGTACTTCGGTGCCTTTTTCGGCAAGGGCACGGGTCATGCCGTAGCATGCTGTCCCTAAACCGCCACTTTTATAAGGGGGAAATTCCCATCCAAACATCAAAACTCGCATAATATCCCTTTTGTATCCTCAATTGTCATATATACTGTCATGACAATCCCTTAAAAATTAATAGCAACGATACCTTGTACGTATTTTTTCTCCCAGTTACTCATGGCTTGTGGGGCTCTTTCCCGCACGAGAGCTAATAAACGAATGAGCTCAGCCACACTCCATGCTTGTGCCATGCAACCATCAGGAAGATGTGGCGGGTTTGCCATGGCGATTTCAGAAATTGTGCCTACGCCTGCTTCTACAAGATGTGTTGTTAACAGTGGTGTAAGCGTGTCTAATAACTCTTGCGCTGCGCTTTCTGTGTCCCAAGCTACGCGCAGTAAAGCGTCACAATAAATACCTAACGGCCATGGCCATACTGTACCTTGGTGATAGGCACCATCTCTTTCTTCCGGCGAACCTTTATAAAGGGCATGGTAGCGAGGATCACTAGGGGCTAAAGTACGCATGCCGTAAGAAGTAAGCAGGGCGTTGCGGCATGTTTGTACTACATCTCCCCAATGTTCTTCCTCTAAAATAGGGTAGGGAAGTCCCACGGCAAAAAGCTGATTGGGGCGTAAAGAAGTGTCTACTTCATCATAACGCCAGCAATCGGCAAGATAATTATTATGCTGATTTTCTACCCAAAAGCGTTCTTTAAATACAGTGCGCATTTTGTCTGTAGAGCGTTGGTGGCATAAAATATGCGGATAGCGCTCGCCATAGGTTTTTGCAACTTTGCGTGCAAAATTGAGTAAATTATACCATAGGGCATTGATTTCTACTGGGCAGCCATGTCTTGGAGTGACAGCCTTGCCATGTACGTTGGCATCCATCCATGTTAATTGTGTATCAGGTGAGCCTACGTGTAAAAAGCCTTCTGAATCACAAAAAACGTGCGGTGCAGAACC
>CAZBDD010000324.1:0-2408 GCA_964490475.1 uncultured Desulfovibrionaceae bacterium | reverse complement strand
ACCAAGGATGCCGCAAAAGAACCAAGAAGTAATCGCATGAAATTCTCCAATAAAATATAAGTTACAAGTTTACTTTATACTGTAATAAAGTCTATTTACATAGCAAAATCTTTCTCTGCACCAGATTATAACTAGCGCAAACGAATGTCTAGCCCATGCTCTTCATATTTTAAGTAACGAATAGCACTAGGAACTTTCTTTAAGTCAATGACAATACGCGTACCGTCTTTGTGCAGACCAATACGTACATTGGAAACAAAAGGATTTTTAGGTACTCCAGGAGCACGCAATTTCCATGTACCATTTAAATCTACAACCAAACGCTCGGGAGACGTAAGGCGTATTGTGTTGTATGAGGGCATTTCACTACTGTCAAGGCGCACAGTAACACCATCACCTATGTTGGCAACGGTAATTTTCTTAATAACTTTTTCTGCGGCCTTTTTCTGCGGCTCTTTTTTTTCAGGCTGTTCAGGGGGTAATTCTGCTTTATAAGGCTCTGCTTCTTTAGGAAGAATTACGGGGTCAATAATTTCTTTTTCTTCTTTTGCCACAGGATTTACAATGGCAGTGTCAGAAGATTTAGGAACAGTAGAAGTCGGTGCAGAAGCTATATCTGTTTCTTGCTTTGTGTCAGGTGTAGGGATAAGCACTTCACCTGTTTTTTCAGCTTTTTTTGCGGAGTTTGGCGTAGGAGGTGGAGGAGATCCAAAAGGGGCATCACTGCTAGCATATTCATTATAGGTAATAAGACCCATACCTAATAAAATAACAGCCACAATGACAATAGCTACATTTTTATTCATGATGACTCCTGAAAATCTCATAAAAGAACGAAATTAGAGAAAATTATCTTTTACACATAGCACGAAATAGAGAAAATGAAAAGAGTTCCCCATGGGCTTTAGCCGATTTTATTATGCAAAGTATATAAATACATAGTTTAGCATTTTTTTTTACGTTTATTAAAGAATGCCATAAAGCTGTTCTAAGGTATCGAGGCTTTGTTCCCATGCTTGTAAAGAATATTCTTCATTTTGCAAATACAAATACATGTAGCCACTTAAAGGCTGAATGGTTTGAGGTAAATTTTGCCAAAAAGTGGAAGGTAAAGCTTTGGCCCCTTTAGATTTTAAAGAATTTCTTAAATGCAAACGAATTTTTTTTCCTAACAGCACAACACCTTGACGTAGTAAATCACCTGTGTGTGCATGATGCTGCGCAAGTTGTTCTAAAGCTTGTACGGGTAAAGTATTTTCTGAAACACTGTGTAAATGCATCCAAAACCATTTTTGCCAAAATTTTCCCAACAAAAGCCGTGTATAGTGTTCTTCAGGCAGCTGCTTTATGGGGGTAAGCTCGTAAAGCCCCTGAGCATCATTGCCAGAGCTATATACGCATAAATGTGGTAATTCAATACGCGCAAGTCTTTGATGTAAGGGCAGTGTAGGGGAGTGCTGCGATGTATACTGTAAGGCACTTTCTGAGGTATCCAAAAGCGTATGTACAAGTAAGGCGATGCGCTCAGCATGCAGAATTTCCTCACAGCGTTGCGCATTGGTACATGCTTTCCAGCAAGCATTACAAGAAATAGCTGGTTGCACCACCACATGATGCATGGCAGTTTTCTTGTTCATGGTGCGTGGGCCAGTTTCCCAAGGATTTACAGGCCCCATGGAAAGATTTAAAATAGGCGTATTCACCCACGCTGCCAAGTGCATAGGTCCCGTGTCTGGCGTAATAAATAATCGCATTTTTTGCAAAACAACAGTCAATTGCTCTAAGCTAAACTTTCCACACAAGGAAGATCCACGCAATTGACTTAATTGCATAACTTCATTGCCAAAAGCTACATCGTTAGGGCCGCCAAGAAAAAATGTTCGATGCCCTTTTTGCGTAAGCGCTTTTGCCAGATTTGCAAAAAATTGCGCAGAGGGACGTTTTTCTTTTTCGCTAGCACCTACAAAAATACCAATAATATCTTCTTTTGCAGGAGAAGGGATATTTATACTCCAAGGGGGAATGATACCCTTAAAGTATTCCATGAGGTAAAGATCGCTCCAGTGAAAAAGGTTAAACCTATTATTATGTACAATGCTTGCACGGTATAATGGCCATTTTCCACCTATATATATATAATTTCCTTGTTTATAAAAACCGTAGCGTTGTTCAGCATTCACTTCTCCTGCAAGTAACATGGCGTCTTCGCGATGGCTTAAATTGATGACCATGTGATAGGGTTGTGTTTTTAAAGCTTTATGCGCCATGGTAGGGAAAAACACGGTTTTGGGGGCTAAGTGGTGTAATTTTGAAAAAAATGTTTCTTCGGCCACTGTCCAAAGAGGATTATTAGGATATTGCTTTTGTAGCACTGCCAACAAGGGAAAGGTGAGAATAAGATCTCCCAT
>CAZBDD010000323.1:1171-2436 GCA_964490475.1 uncultured Desulfovibrionaceae bacterium | reverse complement strand
AGAGCAAGACCTTGTATGCGCAAAAAATCTAACATTTTTACTGCCTATTAAGATTATTTATTGCGTAAACGTGGGTCAAGCATATCACGTAAGCTTTCCCCAAGTAAATTATAGCCAAGAACGGTAATAAGAATGGCAAGACCGGGATATAAAGAAAGCCATGGGGCAATTTCTAGCACTTTTTTTCCTTCTAAAAGCATATTCCCCCAACTGGCTGTGGGGGGCTGCACACCAAGACCCAAAAAACTTAAAGAAGATTCTATTAATATGGCCCCTGCAATACCCAAGGTGGCCGATACAAGGACGGGGCTTAAAGCATTGGGAAGAATATGTACACGTAAAATGCGAGCACTGGATGCACCGTTTAAACGAGCCGCTGCTACAAAATCTCTTTGACGTAGGCTCAGAGTTTCTGCCCGCACTAACCGTGCAACTCCCATCCAAGAAGTAAAGCCAATAACAATCATAATATTAGCAAGGTTGGGCTCTAAAAAAGCAATCACTGCCAATATAAGAAAAAAGGAAGGAAAGCAGAGCATAATGTCTACACCGCGCATAATGGCTTCATCAATGAGACCACCAAAATAACCAGAAATGAGCCCCAAAACTAAACCAATACTTACAGAAATGCCTACGGCTACAAAACCTACCCACAAAGAGATACGTCCGCCATAGAGCAAACGAGACAAGACATCGCGCCCTAGCTGGTCTGTACCCAGCGGAAAAGCTTCGCAAGGGGGAAGCAATATGGAATCAAGATGTAAAGCTGTAGGATCATAAGGGGCAAGCCACGGTGCCAGCACAGCCGCCACAGACATAGTGAGTACAAAACACAGCCCCAATGAAAACATAAAGTACTTCTTAAAGAGAAGCGAAAAGGATTTTTTAGGCATCTATGCTGCCTCCTTAGCTGTGCGAATGCGTGGGTCTGCAAGGCCATAGCCAATGTCAGCCAGCACATTACCAAGCAAAGTAAGTACGGCACCGATAACAAGATTACCCATAATCATAGTGTAGTCTCTTGCCATAACGGCGGTATAAAAGAGCTGTCCCAAGCCGGGTAGGGCAAAGATGGATTCAATAATAACAGAGCCCCCAATGAGGCCGGGCACTGAAAGCCCCAACAAGGTAATAACGGGTAAAAGAGCGTTACGCAGGGCATGATGAAAAATGACTTTATGGGTAGGTAGCCCCTTAGCTTGCGCTGTTAAAATATAATCTTGGCGTAAAACCTCTAGCATGGAGGAACGCATAAAGCGAGACAT
>CAZBDD010000323.1:0-1071 GCA_964490475.1 uncultured Desulfovibrionaceae bacterium | reverse complement strand
ACATTCATGCCCACCGTGAGAGGTAAGCGTTCCATGATTTTTTCCAATACAGGCCGCGCATCGGAAGACATAGAGTTGCCAAAATCAAGATGCACTATACGCCAAAGCCAATCACCATATTGAACATACAGGGGCTTATCAAGACCATAAAGCGCTTCAAGACGTTCTCTTGCAGCTTCGCCCACCATGGGGTTTAATGTGGTTTCTAAGTCAGTAGGGGAGCCGGGGGCTAAATGAATAACTACAAAACTTATGACGGTGATACCCCAAAGTACCACAAGCATCCAAAGAAGCTTGCGCAATATGCGAAGGCCTAGGGCAAAAAGAAGGGTGCTTTTATGAGAACCTTGGGCGACACTGCTTGTCATGTATTATCCTTAAATGTTTTCGCGTTTGGTCATCCAAACATGAATTTGTCGCACTTCGTCTTGCCATGCGTTTGAGAGGCGTAACTGTATAAATTGCGCGTAAAGAGCATCGAGTAAATCAAGACATATTTCCATAAGGTAGATTTTTTCAAGCAAGAAGGCATCGGGGTCGTCATCATCGCTTTCTTTTTCTATCTTAGGTGTGCGCAAGCCATTACAAGAAAAGTCTTCTGCTTTTAATGCTAACTGCCAAGCAAGTTCGTCTTTTTCAAAACGTATTAAAGCTCTAGTAACTTTCTTACCTGTGGCAAGGCCAAAACGTGCTTCACGCAAAGGCGAAAGAGAACCGGAAACAGAGGCCGTTTCTAGGCTATCACCTTCGCCGCCTTGCACAACAATGCGTTGTTCCATGGTTACCGAAAAAGGCATATTTTTTTTATCTACAAATGATTGTGGCGCTGTATCGCTTTGATACCAAAGCCACGTGAGAAACTCTTGCCCAAGGACAACGTCGGTGGTTATTTCTGTGCCGGCCATAATTACTCCGCTGCAAAATGTGTAGGTTCGAGGGTATCAAGCTTCATAAGCTGACTTTCAGATAAAAATGTGCTTGCTAGCCCGTAGGGAGTCATTTGATCTAAATGAAGATCAAAAGTTTTGGTAAAAAGCTCTGTAAAAAGCTCAATCATCTTATTTTGCGTAG
>CAZBDD010000322.1:0-2437 GCA_964490475.1 uncultured Desulfovibrionaceae bacterium | reverse complement strand
GACATATGCGCCAGCACACGTAATTCCACTTGCGAATAGTCAGCAGAAATAAGCACATGCCCTGCTTGGGGAATAAAGCAACTGCGCATACGTTGCCCCAAAGAGCCACGCACAGGAATATTTTGTAAATTGGGATTACTGGAAGAAAGACGCCCTGTGGCTGTAGCCCATTGATTAAAATGGCTGTGAATGCGTCCTTCTTCATCCATAAGTCGTGGTAAAGGCTCTAGATAGGTAGAGCGCAGTTTTTCCAATTTACGAAACTCCAATACGGCATCCACCACGGGATGCCCGCTGAGCTTCTCTAATCTTTCTTGTGAGGTGGAAAGTTGCCCCCCCTTAGTTTTCCCTGCGCTGGGTAATTGTAGCGTAGAAAAAAGCACTTCGCCCAATTGCTGTGCCGAGCGTATATTAAAAGTCGTGCCGGCAGCTTCAAAGACTTCCTTGGTGCGTTCATCAATATCGCCTTGCACGTCATCTAAAAAATGACGAAAGGCCGTGCTGTCTATGGCAATACCCAGCTTTTCCATACGCGCCAAAACAGGTATGAGAGGAAGCTCTAATTGTTTATACAAAATATCTAAGTCTTGTTTTTGCAATTCCTGTTGCAAACCTTCTGCCATATTAAGCGCTAATGTCGTGGGTAAAGGAGCCGCTTCTTCACTCCATTGATTCCACTGCACAGCAAGACGTGCCCAAGCATAGTCTCTATCTTCCGGACGCAAAAGATACGCCGCAAGACCCAAATCAAACCATTGTTCTAATGTTATGGCATTCCAAGTCATATCTTGGCGTAAAAGAAGTTTCACATCAGGAGTCACAACGCGTCGTGCCTTGGCAAGCCATGTCACCATATCTGCCACGCTTGCTTGACTCACATGCCAATGCTTATGAGAGCCTTCTGCCAACATGCCCACGACATATCCTTGTTCATGACGCAAAAGCGGATACAAGGTCGCCGGAAAAAGCGCCACATTTTCACTTGCACAATCGGGGAGTTCCAATACGGTTTCTAGTACTGTAGGCAATTGCTCTGCGACACTGGGAGCGCTGGGGGCAAAAGGGTCTTGTCCATTGAAAGGATCGCTCATATCAAAAAGGGAGCCTTGCTTGCTGCTTTTTTCTTCACGAGGTACAGGTGTAGAGGAGGTTAAAGTATGCGTGCGCAGCATACTTTCCATCTCACGGCGTAAAGACATTAATTCAAATTCTTGTAAAATATTTATAACTTGCGTCTGATCTAAAGCTTGAATGGCCAATTGTTCTGTAGTAATTTCCGGACAGCATTGAGTGTTTAATGTGGTCAACTGCCTATATAAAAAAATATTTTCCACATGAGGCGCGATTTTTTGTTGCATTTTAGGGGCCATACGCTCTATGCCGTCACGTATGTCTTCTAGGGAGGAAAAATCCATAAATATTTTTTGTGCTGTTTTGGGCCCTATACCTGGCACACCGGGAATATTATCACTGGTATCGCCCATGAGAGCTTGCACATCGGGCCATTGTAAAGGGCTAAGCCCTGTTTCTTGTGTAAAGTCAGCGGCAGAAGTGAGTTTTTCTTCCTTACCGGCCGGATCCCAAAGCCACACTTTATCGTTGAGGCATTGACGTAAATCTTTATCAGCGCCTACAATAATCACGGGCATTTCGGTGCTATAGCGCTTTGCTAGCGATGCTATGCAATCGTCAGCCTCACAGCCGTCTGATACGTGCAAGGTAATGCCCAAACTTTGTACCATACGCTTAATGGGGTCGAATTGTTGCACTAGCTCTTCTGGTGTTGCATCTCTATTGGCTTTATATAGCGGAAAAATTTCATGTCGAAAGTTTTTACCTCTTCCATCCATGAAGAAAATACATTTTTCTGGCTTTTGTTCACGAAAAATGCGTAATAGCAAACGGGTAATCATATATAGGGCATTGGTGGGAAAACCATCGGAGCGTTGCAAAGTGCGATTAGCGTAAAAACCGCGATAAATAAAAGCTGTTCCATCCATAAGAAAGAGTGGTTTTTCAATGCCAAGGCGTTGTTCTAAAAGCATATTGCCCTCGTTTACTTCATACTATATTGTTTTATTTTATTGTCTTATATATACTAGTGCCCACTTTGGCAGGCACGAATACAGCGGTAAAGTACGTGGACTTACCACGAAGGTCAAGCAAGTATGTACATGTTGTATAAGTTTAAATATTTAATAATATTGAATATTACTACTTCTGCATAAGTAGAAACAAAAATTTTTCATAAAAGCAAAAAAAACACTTGGCAGGCAAGGCAACTTTGTGTAGTCTTCCTCGGCTTAGTGGTTCACGAATGTAGTGACTGTCTTACCAAATACCCGTTAAAATTTTTTAGACATTGACTGCGCTTGTTGAGAGCCTATTTTTTTTCGACATTGCTGAGGAGTTATTCCCATGAAGACATTTAGTCCTA
>CAZBDD010000321.1:0-2447 GCA_964490475.1 uncultured Desulfovibrionaceae bacterium | reverse complement strand
GGTGCTCTACCTACTGAGCTACATCCGCCGTCCGTAGAAGAATGTGTTTATACTGTACTCTTACTTTTGGCAAGTCTTTTTTAGCATTGAAAAGAATTTTTTGTGAAAAAGCATATGAAACATTAGTAATATATTATAATTATTATTTTTTTACTAAAGCTTTTTTTATTAAGAATATTTTCTGGAAACAGTACTAAGCAACTATGGATTTTTTTAGTAAAATTCTATACAAGAGTTTAACAAAAACAATTCATGGAGATTTTATGGATAGTCTGGTTATCGAAGGCGGCATTCCCCTTACAGGGGAGATAGTTGTCAGTGGCTCTAAAAATGCAGCCCTTCCTATTCTTTTTGCATCTATTTTGGCTGAAAGCCCAACAACTTTTTATAATGTTCCCAATCTGCGCGATATACATACTACTGTAAAACTTCTTAGAATTTTAGGGTGTGAGACAGATTTTAATGAAGATGTGGCACATATAAGCCCTTCCTCTTTGCACCCAGAAGCTCCGTATGACCTTGTTAAAACCATGCGAGCTTCCGTGCTTTGCTTGGGACCACTATTAGCGCGTATAGGAAAAGCCAAAGTGGCTCTTCCCGGTGGTTGTGCCATTGGCGATCGTCCGGTAGATCAGCACTTGAAAGGATTTGAAAAAATGGGCGCGCGTTTTGAGCTTGAAGACGGCTATATAATAGGGCACTGTACGAAGTTGCGCGGGGCACACATTAATTTTGATATGCCTACAGTGGGGGGCACAGAAAATGTGCTTATGGCTGCTGTGCTTGCCGAAGGCGAAACTATTTTAGAAAATGTAGCTCGTGAACCTGAAATTGTAGATTTAGCAAATTACCTTATTGCTTGTGGTGCAAAAATTGAAGGCGCTGGCACAAGTTCTATACGTGTGACAGGTGTGCCAAAGTTACAAGGTGTTTCGTATACCATTATGCCAGACCGCATTGAAGCCGGAACTTTTTTAGTGGCTGCTGCCATAACAGGCGGTGATTTGTTGGTGAAGCAGTGTCCACATGAAGCTTTAGAAAAGGTTTTGGATAAACTACAAAACATGGGTATGCATTTTGAGCACAGTGAACAAGGAACTCGGGCCTATTGTCCTCATGGTGTAGCCAGTCTACATGGCATAGATATTCGCACCCAGCCATATCCGGGTTTTCCCACAGATATGCAGGCGCAACTTATGGCGTTGATGGCTTTGGCTCGGGGAAATTCCATTGTGGAAGAAAGTATTTTTGAAAATCGCTTCATGCATGTTCCTGAATTGGTGCGTATGGGAGCTGATATTTCTATTTCCGGGCGCAGTGCCACCATTCGCGGCGTAAAAGCTTTGAAAGGTGCTCCGGTTATGGCTTCAGATTTGCGTGCCAGTGCAGCTTTTGTATTGGCTGGCCTTGCGGCCACAGGTAAAACGCGAATTCAGCGTATTTACCACTTGGATAGGGGCTATGAACATATTGAAAAGAAATTAAGTGCCGTTGGTGCTCGAATTTGGCGCATGAAGGATGAATAATTTATATAATAATATATTACATAATCAATACTGTTTGACATGTTTTTTTATAAGATAAGAGGCTTTTTTTAGGAGTTATTATGAGGTTTTCAACGCGAACCCGATATGGTTTACGTTTTCTTGTTCACTTGGCATCAAATCCTAGCGGAAAATTGATACAGCTAAAAGAGCTGGCTAGAGAAGAAAGTATTTCCGCGGGATATCTAGAACAAATTGTGCGTTCCTTAAAACCCTTGGGAATTATGGATTCGGTGCGGGGTGCCGCAGGGGGCTATATGCTTTCTAAAAATCCCAAAGATATTAATTTAGAGGACATTTTTACACATCTTGAGGGTGATATTTCACCTGTAGCTTGCGTAAATGATGAATTGCATGTTTGTCCGCGCTCTAGCGTGTGTACCACGCGCAATTTTTGGCAAGATATGGATACACATTTGCGCAAGTTTTTGAAAAATATGACACTTTATGACTATATGACAAATTATGGTATTGGTGAAAAGTGCAAAAAATAAGACTTTTTTTCTAAGATATATTTTTTACTTAAATATTGTATTTATAACTCTTGCATTTCGCAAATAGTGCGCTATATATCTTGAGTGATTTTAGCATAGAATCGCTATTTATATACACGAAAGTTGAGTACTCTGTTTTTTTACTTTGTTTTAAATAATAGGGTGAAATACAGCGCACAAGGCAAGGGTACGAAGCTTTTATTTGATTTTTCCCCACTTTGTGGGTATTGCGCCGCTAGTGTTGGCACAACTGCCAAGCGGCAAGACATAAAATAAACTATATTAAAAGATTTTCTACATTTGTGAAAAGATATTTTAATATATTGATAGAAAGTTTATGGTAAGGAGTAAAATACCATGTGGGAATATACAGATAAGGTACAAGAGCATTTTATTAATCCACAAAATG
>CAZBDD010000320.1:0-2453 GCA_964490475.1 uncultured Desulfovibrionaceae bacterium | reverse complement strand
CTAATTGACGTAAACGGTCGATGTTATTATCAAGAATAGTAACTTGTGCACCAAGGCCAAGAGCCATCTTCGCTGCATTCGTACCAACGATACCCCCGCCGATAATAGCAACTTTAGCAGCAGGAACACCGGGAACGCCGCCCAACAACATGCCGCAACCGCCATGATGTTTAGCTAAGATATTAGAACCTACAATAACAGACATACGTCCGGCTACTTCAGACATAGGGGCTAATAAAGGTAAGGAGCCATTCAAAGGTTGCACTGTTTCGTAAGCAATACCTACAACGCCTTTTTCAAGCAAAGCCTTAGTTAAGGATTCTTCGGCAGCAAGGTGTAGGTATGTAAAGAGCAACAAATCTTTGCGGAAATATTGATACTCAGAAGGAAGAGGTTCCTTCACTTTAATAATCATTTCAGCTTTAGCCCAAACATCAGCAGCGGCAGGCAACATTTCGGCGCCAGCAGCCACGTATTCTGCGTCAGTAATCATACTACCAAGGCCAGCACCAGCTTCTATATATACGGTATGTCCATTTTGCTTTAGGCTATGTACACCAGCAGGGGTTATAGCTACGCGGTTTTCGTTGGCTTTAATTTCTTTTGGTACACCAATAATCATTTTTATTCTCCTAATCTATTAATGTTTGATAGAAAACGTATCTTGGAAAAAAGCTATTTACCTTCGTTTTCTGGCTCAAAGTACGCAAGCTCGTAAAGGAAGGCAAGTAGAAAGTGAAGAAATCATTTTAATGTGGATTGTTCTAAGAATATTTGTATATACTCTTAAAAATAAGACTTCTGTTTCTTAGTTAAGTTTTATTTTGCATGTATGCTCAAAATTTGTTTGAAAAATGATTGTTCAGAACCCTTAAAATAGAGTAGGTTGCTATATAATGATAAAGACCCTCATTGCAAGGGTCTTTATTCATAGATATAGTGTTTGTGATGTGTTAACTTTCCATTTCGATACCGCGTGCATGCGCTGCTAAAACAGCATCTATAATATGGCCGCCAACTCCAGTGCGTTCCATATGATTTATGCCTGCAAGGGTTAAACCCGCTGGTGAGCAGACATTATCTCTGAGCTCTGTTAAGTTTTGCTCAGATGTTTTAGACATGAGCACAGAGCTTTCAACAAGTTTTTCAACCATATGACGAGAATCTTTACGCGAAAACCCTAGGGTGACCCCGGCTTGCACTAAAGAGTTCATCAAATGAAAAACATAAGCAGGGCCAGCCCCCATATAGGCTGTATAGGCTGTAAATTTTTCTTCTGGCAATTCTATACACATACCAATGCTCTCAAAAAGAGAAAAAATCATGCTTTTTTTTCTTTCATCCAGAGAAGGGTCTTCACAACAAAAAGCAAAAATTCCAGCACCGACAAGAGCAGGTGTGTTGGGCATACAACGCACAACAGTACACTTATTTTGTATGCCTTTCTTTAAAGTATTTAAACTGATGCCTGCAGCAACTGAAATAAGAATTTTATCCTCAGTGAGTAAAGGAGCAATTTGCTGTAATACCTCATCCATATTAAGGGGCTTAACAGCAACTATTATGATATCAGACTCTTGAGAAAGATGTTCAAGATTTTTAGCGGCTTTTATTCCTATGGCCTCTAGAGGAGTAAGGTTTTGCACCTTGGGGTCATATCCCATAAGCGAGCGAAAACCATTTTTGTTTAGACCACTTAAAATAGCACTGCCAATATTGCCGCAACCTATACAACCTATAGTAAGGTCATCTATGTTCATTAATTAACAATCTCCAATCCACTAAAAAAGTAGGAGATTTCAAAAGCGGCCGATTCTTCAGCATCAGAACCATGTACAGAGTTTTTTTCTTTGCTCACAGCATACTTTTTACGAATGGTTCCCTCAGCTGCTTCATTTGGGTCGGTAGCTCCCATGATTTCACGATAGAGAGAAATGGCATTATCTCCTTCAAGCACAGAACATACTACGGGACCAGAAGTCATATATGTTGTTAAATCATCATAAAAAGGTCTTTCTTTATGCACAGCATAAAAAGCTTGCGCCTGTGCCTTGGTCATATGAATCATTTTCATAGCTACAACACGTAATCCCTTGGCTTGGATATGTGCCAAAATTTCGCCACTTAAATTACGCTCTACAGCATCAGGTTTGATGATAGAAAAGGTGCGTTGCATGTGTTTCTCCTAAGACAAGAAGCTTGATAAAGGTTAAAAAAATAGTAGCAATGGGACAAAGCACTAATAGTGCAAGAATTGTATACCATTATTTATTACTAATTTCAAAGTTATTCTCGACATGATAAAATAAAGTGTATTATACTATTGATAATATACATGTTTTTACGTAAAAATATACTTTTTTCCAAATTTCCCAAATACTGCTTGACACTCGTGGAGCTTTCGTACATATTGCCGTTCCGCCGTTTGAGACGGCGAGCTGTTCCACAGCGCA
>CAZBDD010000319.1:0-2461 GCA_964490475.1 uncultured Desulfovibrionaceae bacterium | reverse complement strand
CAGTATCATTACAATCTACGGCATTATAACTCATGTCAACAATGGTAACACCAAGGGGCATACTGTTAATCATGGTGCTCATGATTTTTTCTGTCTCTTCTATTTTTTGTTGCTGTAGTATAATTTCACGCAAGTCATAACAAAAGACAGCTACAACATTTTCGTCATTATATCTTATGCGTAAGAAATTAATTTTGCATGGAATAGGTGAACCTTGATTGCTTTGCCAAAGCCACTTTCTGCTATTGTAACCAGTGCTGAAGGTTTTTATTATTTCTTTTTCTAAAATATCTATAGAGAGCAGATTTTCTTCTGCAGGGTTGTCGCTGTTCTGATATTGGGGAAGAAATGTATGGGGTGCTTCAAAGCATTGGGCTTTGGATCCTAAGCCTAAAAATACTAGAAAGCTATTGTTACAATCAATGATTTTCTTTTCTAGGTTCCACATGCATACAGGGGTAGGACTTTTGTGAATAACGTCTGTATAAAGAATATCGTGACTATCGTAGTTTTTTTGCGCCATATCCTTTTCAGGGTGCATTTGTATAACAAAAATCGGACCAGTATTATGGTGGATGGTTGTTATAGAATAATGCACATGAAAAATATCTTTCATGGGGATTTCATGATGCCATGTAAAATGACTTTCCCCATTTTCTAGGGTCTGCTTACAATGAAAATTCAATGTTTGCAGGAAACTATTAGGACTATATTGTGTTGGAGGCATTTCTTTTTGCCAAAGCTCTTGGCAAGAGTGCAGGTCTTTTGCAGTAAAAAAACTCAAAAAGTCCTTTGTGCAGTAGAGCAACTGCATAGAGCTTGAAACGCAGCATAAGGGACGTGGGTTTCTGTTATAGAGATTATGCAAAAACGCATATAAATTATCATGACCATCAGTATGTATAGACATAGCAGAGCCTCAGGTTGAAAGTCTTTGCTAAAAATAGACTTGGCAAAAAAACACCATACAAAGATGTGCCTTTGTTAATACTATATAAGACGCATTTATGAATTGTACAGAGCTTAGCATTTTGTGAAAAAAAGTTTTTGAACGAGTGTTTTTAACAGGATATTAACAGGAAACGGCTCACTTTTTCTGGGGAAAGCCTTTACCAGTGTCAAAAAGCTTTCCCCAGACCTTTCCAAGAAATGAATTAATCCGTGTTTCCTGTATTATTTTATTTCCTTGAGGCTTGCTTTCAAGTGTTCAAAGGTTTGCTCGTATATTGAAAAAAGCTTTTCATAGCGAACGTTTTCAGCATCTTGGGCAATTTTTTCTTCTAAGCGTGTAGCTTCTGCCCAAAGCATAGGTAGAGAAACTGTGCTGGCAGAATTGCGTATGGCGCGCATTACGCGCAGCTTCTCTTCTTGTGTACCGTTTTTAATAGCATCACGTAAACGCTTTACCTGTTCAGGGTAAAAGCGAACCCACATGGTGCACATGGAATGAATAAATTGTAAATCTTTTTTGGAGTTTTCTAGTGAAGTTTTCATGTCAAAAATTTGGGTCGCATCGCCTTGGGTATTTGTTTTATTAAAGAACTGTCCCCCTATAAATATTTGGTTATTCTTGGTGCGTAGAGCAATGTTGATAACCTGAGAGGCAATATGCGCATCTCGCGGGAAGTTGTCTACAGTAGAAACGTTAAAGAAGCGTAAAACATCCATATCTCCTTGCACCATATCTTCAGCTATAAGCACAACGGCCACAGGGCTTGATCCCAAACTCTCTAAATAGCGAATACGAGTTGCTGCATATGTAATATCCATGTCTGAAAGTTCGCGTAATAAGACTACAGAGTAACCGTGGTTGCTGTTATCTAGCATTTCAAATAGATTTGTTCCAGAGTGAACTAATGTAACCTGGATATTTGCCTGAGAAAGAAGATCTTTTTCGCTTTGCGTGAGTTCTTGCGCATTACAATCTCCGATGATAGCCAAGATGGTTTTATCATGCTCTATTTGCGGGATAGATTGTGGCAAGGTGGGGCCTTCGGCGCGCACTTTATGTGGCAATTGGGGCACAGGTTCTTTTACCTGTGCAGAGTTTGAAGCCGAAGCAGTCAAAGGAGTTGGGATATCGGATGCAGACGGCGCGGACGCTGCAAGTGGAGCAGATGGCGTAGAGGATGTCGCCTGCTGTGCTGTAACTAAAGCCTGTGCTGCAGGGGATTGCGTTGTGGCAGCTTGAGGAGTGCCTTGTGTTGGCATAAGGGAAGCAATATTCGCAGTAGGTGCCGATGCGGGCACTGCATCAAGTTTTTTTGCATTTGCAGTGGGTAGTACCGCATCGGCTATTTTTGCAGAAGGCTGTATTGGGTTTGATATAGGAGCATGTTGCCTTGCTTCTGCTTCATCTACCATTTTTACTTGCACTGTAGCCAAGAAAGTAGCGCCGGTTTTGCTGTTCTGGGGCACAGTTATCCCCCCGTTAAGCACCATGGCTATTTCAGATATAGGT
>CAZBDD010000318.1:0-2461 GCA_964490475.1 uncultured Desulfovibrionaceae bacterium | reverse complement strand
AGGCAAGATGGTGTTAAGTACCATGTCGAATGATTTTGCTGTTAAGGAGGCGCCCGCAGCATCACCAGGGCCGCCAGAAACAAGGCCGGAAGCTAAAATAGCAAAACCTGTCATGGAGCAGATGATGATGGTATCGATGAAGGTACCGAGCATACCGATGAGAGCTTGGTTGATAGGCTCTTTGGTGGTGGCGGTGGCGTGCGCAATAGGGGCAGAACCAAGGCCGGCTTCGTTGGAGAATACACCGCGAGCAACACCCATGCGGATAACTACCCAAATGGTAGCACCAAAGGCAGCAGAAGGAGTAAAGGCCTCTTCAATGATGGTAGCAAAAATGCTAGGAACTAAGTCAATTTTAAGTATAATAACTAATAAGGAAGCGATGACATAGAAAAGAGCCATAAAGGGCACAACCTTACCAGCCACAGCACCAATACGCTTTACACCACCCAAAAGCACAGCACCAACGAGCACAAAAAGCGCACCGGCAGTATACATGGGGTCAATGTTAAAGGTAGATTGCACAGCACCAGCAATGGCGTTACCTTGGGTCATGTTGCCGATACCAAAGCCAGCAATGGCGCCAAAAATAGCAAAAGCAGTACCAAGCCAAGCCCAGCCAGAACCAAGGCCATTCTTGATATAGTACATGGGGCCGCCCACCACGTTACCTTCTGGGGTAACTTCGCGGAAGCGTACAGCTAAAAGAACCTCAGAGAATTTGGTAGCCATACCAACCATGGCGGTGCACCACATCCAAAAAAGCGCGCCGGGGCCACCAGCAATAATAGCACTGGCAACACCTACTATATTACCCACGCCCACAGTAGCTGAAAGGGCTGTCATTAACGCGTTAAAAGGGGAAAGCTCGCCTTCGGCGTTGGCGTCACCTTTTCTATTTTTCCACAAATTGGCAAAAGCCGTTGGGATACGCATAAAAGTCAAGAAACGTAAACCAAAAGTTAAAAATAGGCCTGTTCCCAATAAAAGAACAAGCATAACGGGGCCCCAAACAATACCGTTTAAAGTATTGAGGGCGTCCATTATAGTTTTCATAAATGCGTCCATAGGCACTCCTCATGCATAGGCTCACATGGCCTGTTGAAAAACCCCATTTCCTCTGTCTTTAAAAGCTGCTGTGCAGTTTTCCAACAGTGTGAATAATGGATAGCACGATGCTTAAAACCTTCCTCAACCGAATAATGTAACATTGTATACGGTTTTAGAAAAAAAGACAAAGAGTTTTTTTAGGTATGAGGTGCGCTATCTTTCACAAGGAGCTAAAAAGTAAATAAGCTGTTTTATTTTAAACTTTTTTATATGTGTTTTTAGAGAAAGATTTTTCAAAAAGCAACTTCCATGCACAGAGTTTTTGGCTGAAAGCGTCATCTTTGTTATACAGACCTTGTTTATGCCAAATATCCATAATTTCATAGCGGCATTGTATTAAAAGTCGGCATACATTGTGGGGATCTTTTGCTTGACATAGGGTGAAAAGGTGGCGTCCCACCGTAGCTAATTGCGGCAAATGCCCTTTATAAGCACAGTGAAAAGCAAAGTATAAACAAGAATTTCGTGTGGAAACTCTTTGCATAAGCCAGTGAAAAAATTGTTCGTATTCCTGTTTACTTTGCATGGAGTGCAAAAGAATAAAGAGCCAATTTTCAAAGCGAGCTTGGGAGTCATCCATGCCCGGTAAGTCTTCGTTACAGGCAATGGTTTCTTTGAGGGCAAGCACCGTCTGTATATTATTCCCTTGTGTATTGCTGGCTTGCAAAGAGGGTGTTGCTTCTGGTGCAGCTTGTGGGGTTGTCGAATGTGTAGAAGAGGTGTTTTTGCTCTCAAAACTCTGCACTCTTTTAAAAAATTCTTTTTCTGCCTTTTCATAAAGAGCCAAGTCTAAGGCGTTACGTTCGTAAAAAGCTTCTTTTACTGTGGCGGGTATGTACCATTTTTCTTTGGTAGATACGTTTTTGTTTACGATAGGAGCGTGTGCCAAAGGGGGAATAATTTCACTTAAAAGTGCTATAGAAGAAGGGAAATATTCTTGTAAACCAAAGCAGGCATAGTTTTCAAAAAGATTTTCTTCTGCTTTGTCTTTACAACCTTGCCCTAGGTAATGGATAAGAATGTTAGGTTCTTGCTGCAAAAGAAGGGTTTCAGGATTTTGTTTGTAGGAGGCATCTAGGGGTAAAAGCCATGAAAAAAAACGAATAAGAGACTGAGTCAAAGTCCATGGGTGGCGCAGTATAGTAATATAATAGTATGCCGTATCCTTGGGTAAAAAATATTCTATGCCACTGACACCGTGCCCATGGTAAAACTCTTTATTCATGGGCACGGCTTTGGGGTCAAAAATATTATGGTGCACGTCGCATGCTTGAGGAAAGCAGCACCGTAATAAATGCGTAAGGCTTAGCCCGCCACATTTGGGAATGTGGTTGTAAAAAAGTACAGGCAT
>CAZBDD010000317.1:0-2486 GCA_964490475.1 uncultured Desulfovibrionaceae bacterium | reverse complement strand
TGTAATTGTCCCATCCCTGCCAGCAAAATACAACCAGACTCTGGGTCACGAGACAACTTTAAGGTAATATCTTCTTCTAAAAGTTTTTGAATTGCACTAAAGACCTTGTCTTCTTCACCTTTTTCTTTAGGTGATAAAGCATAGGTAATTAACTGCGGTGGCAATGCAGGCATAGGCAACACAAAAGGTGACTTATCATCATACAAGGTATCACCAGTAGCTGTATTTTTCAGCTTGCCAATGGCAATGATAGATCCAGGCCCCAAAACATCTTTGCATTGGCTTTGAGTTTTACCTGTCAAATACATAAGGCTGCTTAGGCGTTCTGTATCTTCAGAGCGTGCATTTTTAAGGACGCTGTCACCGGAAATAGTTCCGGAAAGTACTCGTGCCATGGAAAGTTGCCCAGCAAAAGGATCTACAATAGTTTTAAAAATAAAACATGCTGCAGGGCCATCTTCAGCACTGACACGTTCATTTAATTCTTCATCCATAAATGGGGCGCGTTCTAAAGGCGAAGGGAAAAGTTTCTGCACTGTTTGCAACAACTGCACACCGCCCTTATTTTCCAAAGCAGCACCAGCCACCACAGGCACCAATGCACCAGAAGCAACGCCAAGACGTAAGCCTTTGAAAATATCTTCGTCAGAAAGAGTTCCTTCTTCCAAATATTTTTCCATAAGTTCTTCGTCAGACTCAGCAATATTTTCTACAGCCATGTCATGAATAAGCGCAACTTCATCGGCCAAGTCAGAAGGAACAGCGGCTTCAATGGTGGCGCCATTTTCCCCAAACATTAAAGCTTTACCCGCAAAAATATCCACCAGACCTAAAAAGGTTTCCCCTGCCACAATGGGCATAAAAAGGGTTACAGGTTTAGCGCCAAGCGTAGCTGCTATGCCGTCATAAGCCATTTGAAAGTCGGCTCTATCTCTATCCATTTTATTGATAAAAACAAGTGAAGGGAGTTCTTCTGCACGCACTTGTCCCCAAAGTTTTTTGGTTAAAGGGCGTACACCATCTACGGCATCAATGACAAAAACAACGGCATCAGCGGCTTTCAACAAGCAATCCATATCGCCTATGAAATTATTATCACCGGGAATATCTACAAGGTAATGCCGATTTTTTTCCCACATATAGGTAGCAAAACCGGGCTGAATAGATCCGCGACGGCGAGTTTCTTCCGGTTCATAATCAAGGCTTGTCGTTCCGTCTTCAATGGCGCCCAAGCGATTGATGGATTCGGCTTGGAAAAGTAACATTTCTGCCAATGAAGTTTTTCCGCAGCCACCTGTACCCACTAGGGCATAAGTACGCTGCATATCCAATGATTTAGCCATTTTTATCTCCCTTAGCTGCAAAGTGAAGGGGGGTCATGTCCTATACATGCCCCAGAAATCCAAAATCATATACGTTCATAGCATAATGCCCTAAGAAAAAAGAAATGTCCATATGGGGCATGGGCAAATTATCACATTGTACAACTTTATTAAAGGTGATACTTTATTGAGCCGCTGAAAATGGTGTACTCCATCTTGGCAGGCATCGCTTTTTCACTAGGCTGATGTATAACGCATGAGCAACTTACCACATTAACTATAAAAATATCTCACTTACAAATAAAACCTTATGGATTTTTTATATAATTTTTTCCAATCAGACACTTTCCTTTGGGCACTCATAGGCATACCATCTTTGCTGGGCTTTTTAATTTTAATGCGACTCATGCGCGCTGGGCGAAAATCTTTTCATCAACGCCATGCCGCCATGGACGCGCGTATTTTACAAACAACACAAGAAATGGAAGAACTGAATAAAAACATCCAAAAAAGTGAGCATTTACACATTATTGCCAGTGCCTTACGTGAGGCTGTATTATGGCCATCACCTACCTTACAAAATAGCGACAATCTATCTCCCCTACCCTCTGCACAAGTACGCATTGAAGAATTTCCACACGAGGTGCACGTCAAAACGCCTAGCTCTACCTACGTGATCGTATATGTGGAAAAAAAACTGCACTTACAAAGCACACAAAAGACTTTACGCGGACAAGGGTATTTTGAAGTAACACAAAAACACTCTCTATCTACTACGCCTCAAGAAAAAAGTGAAATTTTCTACGATTTATGTACATTGGAACACTATCTTTTACAAAAAATTACCACGCCACAGGAATACAAAGGACCTCCCGCCTTGCGCAAAAAAAAATAAATGTATATCGCCAGCAGAATATTTTCATCTATCAATTTTACACAGCAAAAATTTGAAAGCTGTTAAAAAAGCCATTTTTCGATAATCCTTTCTAAAAGTATTAGGTGTGAAACCCTTTACAGATAACGCGTATTTACAAAAATTAGAGCAAGGCAAAAAGCATAAAAATATTAATAATAACAATGAAATACTTTGTCCTTAAAAAATATTTGACAAAATTTAAATTTTTTATTGACAAGAAAGCCCCTTTAGTACATATTCCCTTTCAC
>CAZBDD010000316.1:0-2488 GCA_964490475.1 uncultured Desulfovibrionaceae bacterium | reverse complement strand
GCCGTCACCCCTGCGGTGCGAAAGCGTTCTTCCCATAATTCTAAAAATGCGCATATGGGTACCACCACAGCCAAGGCTATTAAACGTCCTTGTAAGTCTGGCGATACCACAGATGCCAAAGTCAAACCTAAAACTACCCCTGCCAATGTCCCAAAAAGACGTAAAAGAGAAAGCTCTAAAGAGGTAGACATATGCACTTGCATAACCATAAGAGATGCCAAAGGAGCCCACAAACTGTATTCCAACTGCAACAACTCGGCTAAAGCGTAGGAAAGAATACAAGCTATGGCTACTTTAATGCTATACAAAAAATTCTTCTTGGTAGAAGCTTCTACAAATTTTTTAGGCAGTGATTTCCAATAACTGAAACTAAAGGCATGTTTAGAACCTAAGATGAAAGAGCGAAATAAGGTATTCCAAAAGCCTTGTTCTTTATTTTTTTTTACTTGCGACATAACTATCCTAATACAGTAATATATAATATACGTTTTTAATAAATCATTTTTTTGGTCATTCCTCCATCCACCACAATATTCGAGCCATTAATAAAGTCATTTTCCGGATGTGCTAAAAACAAACACACATTGGAAATATCTCGTGGTATCCCCACTCTATTAGATGGGTGGATGGTATGGTCGCGCTCTTCCAACTCTTTCCAAACGCCAGTATGAATATGCCCCGGACTTATGGCATTTACGGTAATGGGAGTTCCTATCAAAGAAACACATAAGCTGTTGGTTAAAGATACCATTCCCCCTTTACTCATGCCATACAACTCCCAATGAGCCATATTCTGATGCCAACGCGTAGAAGAAATATTAATAATACGTCCATAGTCTTCGCCGCCATTTAAAGGAATAAAAGCTTGAGCGCACAAATAAGCCCCGCGTAAATTTGTATGCAATACTGTATCAATATCTTCAAGTGTGGTTTGCGCAATATCTTTTTCGAAAACAGACACAGCACCATTATTAATAAGCACATGAGCTTTGCCGTACATTTGTTCAATGCGAGAAAAAGCTTCTGTAATTTCTTGTGGTTTAGATAAATCTGTCCGTATAAATTCTACATTGTCTTGCGTTGTTTCCACAATATCAAGCACCACCACACGAAAGCCTTGTGCGGCAAAACGCAAGCTCATATCAAGCCCCAAACCTCTTGAACCACCTGTAATAATACAAACTTTCACACTTCCCCCCTCAGTATATTTTTAAATGGAAACGCTGATTATTTTTTCTTGAGAGAAGAAACTTTTTTAGAAAGAAAAGCTCCCCATCTCAAACTCTCCCCTTCAGAAAAATCCATTTTATCAGTATTTCTCAAAAAATTTGTTTAACAGCCCGTATAAGTAAGCCGCCTTCACCCAATGTCAAGTTGTACCATCATTATAAAGTTACAGCAAAATATTTGCACTTCGTGACAAACGTATGTATACTAATGTGACATTTTCCCTACAATACACTTTTATTTAAGGAAATATTATGCAATTTTCTATTGATTTTTCTGCCATTACTCAGATTTTTTCCAAAGCGCAAGAGCAAAACAGAGAGTATCTTTTTGAATTTGAAGTGTATGAATTACTCTCCCTTTCTGGCGCAGAAACGCCCCCAAAAACCTTACTTATTCCGCGTAACTCTCGCCCTACGGATGAAGATTTAGCACAATTTCGCGGCGATAAAATTGTTTTAAAAATCATTTCGCCCACCATAGTGCATAAAACAGAAGCCAAAGGCGTACGCATTGTCCCCCTTATACCAGAAAAAGTGCGCGGTGCTGTGCGTCGTATGTTTTATGAAGTGCCTGAGACCTTTGCGCACCTTGTTGAAAGAATACCTGAGTACGCACCGGAAAAATACAAAGACCTCAAAGGCGAAGACCTTGTCTATGCGGTTCAAAATGATGTACGTGGCGTAATGCTTACCCAATATATTTCGCCGGACTCCCAAGCATTTGGTAATGAGCTCATTGTGGGCTTACGCCATAGCCGCGAATTTGGCACCATTATCAGTGCCGGCCTTGGTGGTACCGATACAGAGCTTTATGCCAAGCGTTTCAGCAAGGGACAAGCCATTGTAGCGGCCTCTGTAGAAATGGTCGATGGTGAATCGTTCTTTCAACTTTTCAGAAAAACCATTTCATATCAGAAACTTGCAGGACTCAGCCGCGGCAGTGGACGTATTGTCAGCGATGAACAACTCATAGAGTGCTTCACCTCCTTCATTGAAATGGGAAAATATTTTTCTGCACAAAACCCTCACGCGCCCTATATTATTGAAGAGTTAGAAATAAATCCCTTTGCTTTTTCTGATTTTCTTATGATACCACTGGACGGTTTATGTCGCTTTTCCTTGCCTTGTAAGGCATTAGCTAAACGCCCTGTGCATAAAATTCATCATCTATTACATCCGGAACGCATAGGTATTGTGGGGGTTTCTTCCACCAGAAAGAATTTTGGGCGCATGATTTTAGACAATATTATAGGCTCAGG
>CAZBDD010000315.1:0-2490 GCA_964490475.1 uncultured Desulfovibrionaceae bacterium | reverse complement strand
ATTTGCTTAAAAGATGGCGAAGAAGTTATTATTGCCACAGATCGGGTGCAAAAAGATGATGTGCTGGTGGTCTATGCAGGGCAAAGTCTGGCGGCTGACGGAATTATTATTCAAGGGCATGCTTTTATAGATGCGTCAGCCATTACGGGTGAAAGTCTTCCGCAGGAAAAAAAGCAAGGGGATGCTGTTATTGGTGCGACCATTTGTCAGTCGGGCTATTTTCATATGCAGGTCACCAAAGCTGGTGCAGAAAGCACTTTAGCACATATTATAGAGCTTGTGGAGTCTGCCACAGCTTCAAAAGCTCCCATAGCACGGCTAGCAGATCGTATTAGCGCTATTTTTGTGCCCATCATTATCATTATTGCTTTGATTTCTTTTGGCACATGGCTTTGGTTGGGGGCTGGTCTTGAATTTGCTTTGTCCATAGCCATATCGGTGCTTGTTATTTCTTGTCCCTGCGCTTTAGGTCTTGCCACACCCACAGCCATAATGGTGGGCATGGGCATGGGAGCAGAGCATGGCATTTTGTTTAAGTCTGCCGCTGCCATTGAACGAATGCAAAGTATTGATACAGTGGTATTGGATAAAACCGGTACTTTGACTCATGGAAAGCCCGTGGTGACAGATGTTTACCCATGTACGGCACAAGATTCTGCCCCTGCAGTGGAAATGGGGCAACAATTAGGTTTGTTAGATATACCTAATAAAGATGAAGTGTCTCTTACTTCTGAGCAAGAAGATTCTGTTTCTTCTCCTATAGCTTTTGATACGCCGCAGGAGGCTATTAGCGAGGAGGCCTTACTCTATTTTGCAGCCAGCATTGAAAAACTTTCGGAGCATCCTCTTGGTCAAGCCATTGTACAAGAGGCTAAAAAGCAAAATATAGCGTTGGCCTCTGCAGAAAGTTACAGTAATTTTAAGCAAATGCCCGGTCTTGGTATTATGGCAGAGCAAGATGGTAAACGTATTTTGGCAGGCAATGCACGTTTATTAGCCAAAGAAAATGTTTTAAATCCTTTAATGGATAAAGAAAAAGAGTTAGCTCGTCAGGGTAAGACAGTGCTATATTTTGCTAAAGATCAAACCTTTCTTGGACTTATAGCCATGGCAGATACTGTGAAGGAAAGTAGCAAGGATGCTGTGCGAGACTTGAAAAAACTTGGCCTTACTGTGCTTATGCTTACCGGAGATAATGCACTTACTGCCAAAGCTGTACAAGAGCATGTAGATATAGAAAATATTCTTGCTGAGGTTCTACCTCAAGAAAAAGAGGAAAAGGTACGTCAATTACAATCTGCCGGACATAAAGTTATAATGGTAGGTGATGGCATAAATGATGCTCCTGCTTTGGCAAGGGCTCAAGTGGGTATTGCCGTGGGGCAAGGCACAGACATTGCATTACAATCTTCGGATATTGTGCTTATGCAAAGCGATGTAAGCCATGTGGCTCAAGCTTTAAAACTCAGTAAAGCTGTCATGCGTACCATCAAGCAAAATTTATTTTGGGCTTTTGCTTATAATAGCATTCTTATTCCCGTAGCAGCGGGGCTTTTTTATACACCTTTTGGGCTCACCTTAAATCCTATGTTGGCGGCGGCCAGCATGAGTTTAAGTTCGCTTACCGTTGTAAGTAATGCACTTCGTTTGCGCATGCAGCATAAAAAAATTTTCTAATGTCTTTTCATGGCATTGACACTAAAGGATTAATGTGTCTACATTAACGCGTCTTTTAAAAGGAGTAATATTATGAAAAAAATGATTTTAAGTTCTTTTCTTGTCCTATGTGTGCTTTTTAGTGCTGGGATGTCCCTTGCTAATACGAACCCACTAAAACAGTTGACGGGAAAAGTGTGGATGGCTTCTGCTGATGATAATAAAGAAGCGCTTATTTATGGTGTGGAGTGCGCTGTGAGCATAGAATATGCTATTGCGGAGCATTATGCAGAAAAAGAAGGTAAATCAACAGATAAAGAAAGTATATTAGCTATGTTATCTCTTTTTCCGAGAAATTGGATTAAGGCTTTTGAACATACCAATAGAGATAGTATTGTTAACGAAATAAATGCTTGGTATATGAAAAACGAAGATAAAATGGCTACTCCTGTTTTTGAAGTGTTATGGAAGCACGTTTTGCAACCTAAATTATAAATGAGGTAATATATGAAAAAAATAGCTCTTGTAAGTATTTTATGTTTAGTATTGGGCAGTGGTGTGGGTTGCACAAATATGTCTAAAACTACTCAAGGCACTTTAAGCGGTGCGGCTCTTGGTGCTGCTGCTGGTCTTGGTATTGCGGCTGTTTCTGGCGGCGCTGCCGGATGGGGAGCATTAGCTGGTGCTGGCATTGGCGCTGTTGCCGGTGGTATGGTAGGGAACTCTCAAGAAAGATATCGTTACGATAGAAATTGGTAATTGTAAAAAATATATATGAAAAATGCCCTTATTTTTAATATAAATAAGGGCATTTTTATTTTCTTTTTAAAGGGT
>CAZBDD010000314.1:0-2495 GCA_964490475.1 uncultured Desulfovibrionaceae bacterium | reverse complement strand
ATGCCAGCTTTGCCGTTGAATGCATCCCGTACAGATGGGTAGTCGCTGGCATCTATATTTTCTGCTTTCGGGGTTGAAAAAGCAATGTTTTTACCATCTTTTGCTATAAGAACAGCTACTTGAATGTCAGGAAAATCTTCGGAAAGCTCTGCGAGGGTTGTATTGTTTTTTTCTTGTAAGGCTTTAAATTCAGCAGAGGAAGCTCTTTCTTTCCCTAATTTATTAGCTACGTCAGCCAGTTTTTCAATATCAGTATCGCTATCCATCATATCGCCAAGGGCAATGACATTCTTCATGATACCGTCAATTTCCGCAGCTTGTTTTTTAGCAAACTCCAATAACTGTATATCTGCCATTTTATACAACCCGCTAGATGCAAGGTTTGTGGCTATTACCGCAAGAGCTGCAACTCCTATGATAATAGGAGTTAAAACAAATAATAACACTTTTCCCAGCAGTTTAAATTTCATACAGAGCCCCTTTTTTAGAATGTACAAAAATGTAGCAATCTACTTTTGGTAAGAAAAAATTAAGCAAAGTTCTACTAGTTTGTCCTATAAAACACTCATAGCACATATTTAGTAGTTTTTTAGCACATTAGAGTTCATTTTTCGTTAGGCTATTATCGGAATTTTTCGTAATTTGTTTAGATGTAAGCTTACTTATCAGTAAAATTTTTCCGCCTTTGCAATACACGCCAAACCCATATGGCTAATAAGGCAATATAAACACCTACAATAATGCGAATATTAGAAACAGCAGAAACTGGATCGCCTAAAGACCATAAATAGGGTTTTTCATTGCCAAAAAGATAGGCCAAAATAAAACTAATAGCTAGCACAGCCCAAGTAGGCCAAAGCCATTGAAAAGGAAACGCATTTTCCCAAAAGAAAGATTTTCTATAAAACCGCGTCCTGCTGGCTATAATCGAAAGAAAAAGTATGAAAAGCCCAGCTGCAACAAAAAGATGAATACCTTTTAAAATTGCGCAAATAAGAGCAGTACTCAAAAATAATACAGTGAACCACCAAGCTTTTTTTTGTCGTATTTCAAGACCATAGGCCAAAAAAAGAAGCATAGTAGCAGAAAAAGCACACAGAGCATGTAGAACAACGCCTGTGGTATGCGACCACGGTATGGAAATATATAAATGCCCTTTTTGCCATACAGGTAATACCGTACAAATGAGCAAAACAACACCAATACAATAAGTAATACGAGCATTTATGCTGTGCGAAAGAACAGAAAGCCAGCGCCCAGCACTACGTAATACCCCTTTACTTTGGCGCATTTCATATGCAGCAAGCACAAGTGCTGCCATAAGTAAAGGCAAAATATAATAGATAATACGGAAACAAAGCACTACGGCAACAACCATTTGCTCATGAGATGTATGCGTAAGATGCAGAATAACCAGCTCAAAAACACCTACACCACCAGGGACATGCGTTAGCACCACAGCTACTTGAGCCATGAGGTAACTTGGTAAGAATTGTCCAAAGCTCACATTAAGGTCAGAAGAGAAAAGCACATACATGCAACCTGCTGCCACAATCAAATCAACACCAGCCACAAAAGCTTGAAGAAGGGCAATTTTCAATGTGGGAAATTCAAACTCTTTTCCAAAAATTTTTATAGGTGTACGTATAAAGTGGCAAGCCCCAAAATAAATAAGCGTCATGGAGAAAAGTAAAACGCCTAAAATGCGAATATCTTTTATGGGAAAGGCATCAAGAAATTCTGCGGGTATAATAGGGGGGTTAACAATAAATACTAGACCGCATAAGCCAAGGGCGCCTACCCAAAAAGTAACAGCAAGCATAAGCACAAGGCGCACAATATCGTGCAAAGAAAAGCCCCATGTGGCATAAAATCGATACCGTACGGTGGTACCACCAAGCAAAGCTCCAAAATTATAACTTACCGTTTGCCCAATGAAAGATACCAAGGAAACTTTTTGCAAAGGTAAAGGCTTTTTAATAGCTACCAAGGCTAACCAATCGTAACCAATAAGAATAAGATAGTTAAGCACCATAAGTCCTATGGATGCTAACAAGCGCCAATGTGAAATTTGACTTAAACTGTCGCGAATTTGTTCTAAACTGTAGACTTTTAATTTGTTATAAAGAAGATACATTGCTCCCACAAAAATTATGGAAATAAGAACCGGACCAAGGTGGCGAAAGTATTTTTTCATACAGCAAGATACCTAAAATTATAAATAATTATTATCTAAAGGGGAAACATAATTATCCTTATAACATCTTGTGTTATAACAAATAAATATTTAAGCTTTTAAAACTTCCTCTTGCATACACGTATTATATTGACTTGGCAATGATAATTTTTTCTTGACGTATTTTGCCATTGGACATAGAGTCATCTAGTTATAGCTACAATATTCGTGCGCTCTGCTGTATTTTGCAGCAGGCGTACTTTTTTTCATGAAGGAAGAGAAAAATGAATATACCTATTTCTAAACAAGGCTTTGCTCA
>CAZBDD010000313.1:0-2514 GCA_964490475.1 uncultured Desulfovibrionaceae bacterium | reverse complement strand
AAAAAAACTTTTTTTAGCCTTTGTATCTAACAAACAAATCTAATTCTTACACGAAAAAAGGCACCTTGCGGTGCCTTTTTTATATACTTTGCAATTAAATACTGTCTGCTAAGGGCGTACGCAACTCTTGTTGCATCATAAAGGGAATACGCTCCTCTGGGCAGTACTCAAACATGACAGCGGTGCCAAAGCAGGAAAAATATCTACTGCCATCAGGATGGAAAGCCACATTTTCTGTATAGCCCACTATGGCTTGCGCCCCTTTACTAATGGCTCTACCGGCCATGCCAAAAAAAGCTTCCTCAGAATCATAACCGCGACAACACACAAGGCCCAGCACTTTTATGATTTTTCGCCCTTCCACTTGATGTGTGGTCACCACGGGGAAACGTCCTGAAAGGAATATTTCCTTCACCTTAGCATTGGCAGAATTGTTTACGGGACGTTCTTCCGCCTTCTTTTTTTTCTTTGTATTATCACCGAGTAGAAAAAGCATGGTAGCCTCCTTGATTACTTTCCGACTGCAAATAACATTGCAAAAGCTTTGCCAGTTTTGTTTTTTTCTATAAATTCATTATGTTAAAAACATCTCCTTTAAGACTAGGCATTTTTTTGACATATTTATTCTTTAAAGTAGCACTTTCATCCCCTCTCATGGAAAAGCTTGCCGCCTTCCCTTATTTTTTGACTTCTGCCCTCTCCGGCTATATATAGGAGACATGGAAAAACCCCTTGCTTCGTCCCTACCACTTACCCCTGGCATCTATATTTATAAAAATGCCCTAGGCCGCATTATTTATGTAGGCAAAGCTCGTGTTTTGCGTAAGCGCATTCTTTCCTATTTTCGTGAAGAAGGCTTACCTGTCAAAACTCAAGCTCTTATGCGCCACGCTGCACATCTAGATACCATTTCTACCAACACAGAAAAGGAAGCCTTGCTTTTAGAGGCCAGTCTTATAAAAAAGCACAGACCTCATTATAACATAGTATTACGCGATGATAAGCAGTATATTCTTTTCAAGATTTCCACCAAACACCCTTTTCCTCGAGTGGAAATTGTGCGCAATACACAAAAAAATATCCGCGATAAAGCACGCTATTTTGGCCCTTTTACCTCAAGCCTTGCAGCCAGAGAAACATGGAAAATACTACACAAAGCTTTTCCCTTACGCCGTTGCACAGATAGAGCTATGCGTAATAGAGTGCGCCCCTGCTTATATCATTTTATGGGGCAATGTCCGGCGCCCTGTATGCAGAAAATTACTTCTATTGAGTATTATGAAGGGGTAAAAAAAGTACAAGAATTGCTTTCAGGGCGCTCTGCAGAATTATTATTAAGCCTCGAGCAAGAAATGTTACAGGCTTCAGAAGCCTTAGAATTTGAAAAGGCCGCTAGTCTACGCGACCAATTACAAGCAGTGCAGCGTACAGTAGAAAAGCAAGTTGTGGTCTTACCCGGCGGTAAAGATTTTGATATTATTGGCCTCAGCTGCGTAGAAAAAGGTATGGCTTTAGGTATTTTATTTGTGCGCAGTGGTGTGCTTATGGATGGACGCAATTATTTTTGGCCAGCGCTGGACTTTGAAGATACGCCTGAACTGCTGCTCTCTTTTTTAGCGCAATTTTATGGGCCCATCACCCCTCCAGCATATATTATTTTACCTTGGTTACCACAAGAAGAACAGCTTGAGGCAACGCCAACGCTTACGACTACAACAGAGTTCTCTTCCAGCGAAACTCTTGATAGTCAAAGTGATGACAATCAAGAAAGTTCCATGTTCAAAGCATTGGAGCAAAGTCTCTCAGACATACGTCAAGGGCCTGTACGCATTGTAGCTGCACGCAATGCCGAAGAAAATGCACTTGTAGACATGGCCGCCACCAATGCTAAGGAAGAAGGACGTAAACACAAAGAACAAAGCCTAGAAGAGCGCCTTTCCGCGGCTCTGCATTTGACATCGTTACCGCATCGCATCGAATGTGTAGACGTTTCGCACACAAGCGGCATGCAAACCCGTGTGGGCATGGTGGTCTTTGAGGGCGGCAAGCCTCTTCCATCTGCCTATAGGCAATACGCCATGCCCGATGGCACCAGCGATGATTACGGCACACTGGCAGCATGGGTAGTGCGCCGCTTAGAATCGGGCCCGCCATGGCCAGATGTTTTGTTGATTGATGGCGGCAAAGGACAACTTTCTGCTGTGCAACGCGCCTTGCAAGAGCAAAATCAAGAAGGGCTTTTTGCTTTGGCAGCCATTGCCAAGGCCAGAGACGAGCACGGCCATGCCGATCGCAGAGCCGGTAACATAAGCGATAGAATATTTTTGCCCAATCGTAGTAACCCCCTACCCTTACGCACTGGCTCGCCCGAATTGCTTTTCTTACAACATATTCGTGACTGCACACACCGCTATTCCATAGGAAAACACAGGCAAGCCCGTAACAATGCCGCCCTATCCAGCGAACTCATGCGCATTCCAGGCATTGGGCCGCACACAGCGCGCTTACTTTGGC
>CAZBDD010000312.1:0-2517 GCA_964490475.1 uncultured Desulfovibrionaceae bacterium | reverse complement strand
GCTGGTCGTATTGACCGCTTCCGCAAAAAGTACGCAAAATTTGAAAGCAAGTAAGTCTACATTTTTTGCACAAAGGCGAGAAACTAAGAAAATCGTAGTATTTACACCTTTCTTGCCTTTAACTGCCTAGCCTTTACTGCACATTTTGCTGTCTCTCCCTTTTCTTTTGAGGGGGGAGACACAGTCAGCGGAAAAGTATCTTTTCAGAATTATTTGACTGCGATACAGCGACAAGGGGCGCTTTATCACAAGCAAATGTAAAAGATACTTTTCCGTTACTTCCCTCTTTCAAAAGAAGGGCTCTGCACAATTATTGACACATGCGTTTACATTTTTTGTAGACACATTTAAACCATAACACTGATAGTGCAGAACAGACGGCGCAAAAACCTGTCATAAAGTAGTACAACCGCTTTAGGACTGTTGATTTTGCATACATAAACGCTTGTTTATGCTCCATATGTCTCTGCGTAATTCATATGCACAAGCCCCAAAAGGCTTTGCTGCTGAGGTTATATGAAGTTTTCTCCACTACGCTCTCTTTTAGCGGCTCTTATGACTAAGGCCTGCCCCGTGGTGGGCGGTCAGGCTGTCATGGAAGGTGTAATGATGCGCCATCAGAGCCATTATGCCTTGGCTGTGCGCCATGCCGACGGTAGTATTGTTGCCGAACGTAAGCCTTGGTTCTCCCTCACTAAGCATCCTTTATTAAAAAAACGTTTTTTGCGCGGTTTTCCTGTGCTTTTAGAGACATTGGTCAATGGTATAAAAGCCTTGAATCGCTCTGCAGAGCAAGCCGCTGAGGGCGAAAATGAAAAATTAGAAACATGGCATATTGTAGTCACCATGATGGTGGCTCTTGGTATGGCCATAGTACTTTTTGTAATTGTGCCTCACTTGCTTTCCATTGTTATGCAATGGGTGGGACTTGGGGGCGATGTGCAAGCCTTATCGTTTCATTTATGGGATGGTTTGTTTAAATGCGCCATTTTTGTAGGCTACATTTTGGCCATATCTTTATTGCCAGACATTCGCCGCGTGTTCCAATACCATGGGGCAGAACATAAGGTCATTCACACCTTTGAAAAAGGCGGCGAAGTAACAGCCTATGAAGCCACTCGTATGAGTCGCTTGCATCCACGTTGCGGCACCACTTTTTTACTTTTTGTTATTTGTATATCCATTATTTTACATGCTGTGCTTGTGCCCTTGCTACTCGCTATTTGGACACCGGAAAACACGGTACTAAAGCACTTAGTTACCATTCTTTTTAAGCTATTACTCATGATACCCATTGCAGCCCTAGCCTATGAGCTTATACATGCGGCCTCACGCATGGGTGACACTGTGCTTGGTAAAGTGCTACGCACCCCCGGCCTTATGCTGCAAAAACTTACGACTTACGAACCCCATTACGATCAACTTGAAGTGGCCATTGTGGCCCTTTATGAAGCTCTTGGGGATGATGCGCCAGAACATATACGGCCCGTGGATTATAAACCCATGCCACAGTAGCATGCTCTTGGAAAAATCTTCATAGACTTTTTGTAATAAAGGAAAAATTATGTTTGCCAAGCTAGAAAGTTTGGAAAAAAAATATCTGGAACTAGAAAACCAATTGGCTGAACCAGATGTTTTTACCGACCAAGATCGCTACCGTAAATTGACCAAATCCCATGCTGATTTACGCGATGTTGTTATGCTTTTTCGTGAGCATCGCTCTTTACGTGAACAATGCGATGAAAATACCCTGCTACTTCAAGACAGTGACGCAGATATTCGCGCCATGGCACAAGAAGAAATTACCGCAGCCAAAGAACGTTTACCGGAAATTGAGCATCAGTTAAAAATTTTGCTCTTACCCACCGATCCGCTAGATGAAAAAAATACTATTTTAGAAATCCGTGCCGGTACCGGCGGCGAAGAAGCAGCTCTCTTTGCAGCAGACCTATTCCGCATGTATTCACGTTATGCCGAAGTCAAAGGCTGGAAGGTAGAAGTCATGAGTGAATCTCCTTCTGATACTGGTGGTTGCAAAGAAATCATCTGTCTTATTTCCGGCGAAAAAGTATACAGCCAAATGAAGTTTGAAGCAGGCACCCATCGCGTACAGCGTGTGCCCGCCACAGAAACCCAAGGGCGCGTACACACTTCTGCCGCCACAGTAGCAGTTATGGCAGAAGCTGACGAAGTAGATATTGATATTCGTCCAGATGATTTGCGTATTGACGTTTACCGTGCCTCCGGTGCCGGCGGCCAGCACGTTAATAAAACTGAATCTGCCGTGCGAATTACCCATATTCCCACGGGCACTGTGGTGACCTGCCAAGATGAAAAAAGCCAGCACAAAAATAAAGCCTCAGCCATGAAGGTTCTAGCCTCTCGTATTTTACAAGCAGAGCAAGATAAACAAAATGCCAGCATGTCTGCAGATCGCAAAGCACAAGTGGGCTCCGGCGATAGAAGTGAACGTATTCGTACCTATAACTTCCCTCAAGGGCGCTGCACAGACCACCG
>CAZBDD010000311.1:0-2534 GCA_964490475.1 uncultured Desulfovibrionaceae bacterium | reverse complement strand
TAGCTGTAGGTATGGTGTGTTTGCCATCAGCTCTATTAACACCCCATGCAGCCCAAAGAAGATTGGATAGATCTGCATCACTGATGGGAGCATCACTTAAGCTTCGTATGGTTTTTCTTTCTGCCAATGCTTGCATTAAAGGTTTTCCACCTTTTTTATCTGGAGCAGGCAAAGAAATACTCCCTTCATTGGCATGGCTGTACTGTGGTAATGCCAACAAGCCTGTCATTAAGGTGAAAAATAAAAGAAAAGTTAGATTTTTAAACGGTTTTACATGCATAAATAACTCCTTTTAAAAGTAGCGGTATTTGTTATATCTATAACAAAATACTTTTTAATGGTTTATTAGATAATGTCGTTAAAGAGTGAATTTTCGTGTATATCAAGGAAGATGAGCTTGCTTTGAGCGCACGATATTCGTATAGCTTTTTTCTCTCTAACGGCTATAAGCCCTTAGGGGCGAATTTTTCTGGTACTTAACCGAAAAAGTAAGCAAAGTCTGACGCAAAGATAATCGAAAAGACGCACCTAACGATAGTATCTAGGGAAGTCGTACCTTAGAAATCACAGGTATGCACCAATTCTTACCAAAGGCAGATTGTGAAATCTGCAAGGCAGGCGGGCATTGCCTTCTTTTAAATTCTGCCATACAAATGCCAGAAAAAATACGTTGCATCATGGCCACATTTTCATGGTCATCTTCTAGCTGTTCATCTTTGGGATAAAATTGCGTGCGTAAAATTTGCTCCATATTTTCATCTAAAACATCATAAGGTGGCAAACTATCACTGTCCTTTTGATTGGGGCGCAATTCCGCTGTAGGGGCTCTATCAATAATACCTTGAGGTATTGCCTTATTGGGGAATTGACTGTTGTACCACTGTGCCAAACGATAGAGTAAGGTTTTTGGTACATCGCCGATGATGCCCAAAGCGCCCACAGCATCACCATACAATGTGCAATAGCCCATGCTGGCCTCAGATTTATTGCCCGTATTGAGCACCATGCTTTTACTTCTATTGGCAAGAGCCATAAGCAAAGACCCACGAATGCGCGCTTGAATATTTTCTAAAGAAAGATCGCCTTCAGCGGCAGGTATTTTTTCAAAACACGGGGCAAGACTGCTTTCAAAGGCAGTCATAAGAGATTCTATGGCAATGGTGTCAAGTTTAATACTAAGATTTTTAGCTAAAGCAGCTGCATAATCTAAAGAATCTTGTGAGGTGTGCGGTGAGGGTAAGCATACTCCATAGACATTTTTCTTACCCAAAGCTTGCACTGCTATGGCAGCCACCATGGCAGAATCAATACCGCCGGAAATACCTATGATAACTTTTTCCATGCCGGATTTTTGCACATAGTCTTTGGTGCCAAGTACAAGGGCGTTCCAACACTCTTCTTCAGGGCCGGGGCTTGGCATAATATAGTTTTCGTTGTCCACTGCTGTATCTAACATAACGCTATCTTCTTCAAAGGCATAGCCTCTGGCCAGCAAGGCTCCTGTAGGGCCAAAGGCAAGGCTTTGTCCGGCATAGACTGTGCCATCATTGCCGCCAACTAAGTTAGCAGAAAACACATGAATATGATGCCGCGCAGCCACATGTGAAAGAATATGTTCGCGCTTTTTTTGCGCACCCATAACGTATGGACTAGAAGCCATATGTACAATGGCATCAACACCGCTAGCAATAAGTTCTGTTAAGGGGCTTTGTATGTTGGTTTGCTGCATATTCCAAAAAGAATAATTATGCGTATCTTCATTGCACAAAACTACGCCCAAGCGCCATCCGGCCAAGGTTACCACACCACAAGACGTACTGCTTTCAAAGTAGGAAGATGTATTATTAAATACTTTATTGGATATAATAGAAAAGGTACCATTATGTAATAGCACAGCAGCATTGGTGAGAACATTGGTAGATGCTGAAGGCAGGGGAGCACCCACCAAAACGGCTGGGCCGCCTTTAAGAGTTTTGGCCATACGTTGCAAAGCCTTATGGCAACCTTCGACAAAACCTTCCGAAAAAAGAAGATTTTTAGGGTCAATGCCACAAAGAGCCAATTCAGGTGTTACGCACAATCCTGCACCGGTGGCGGCGGCATTTTTTACAGCACGTAATATTTTTTCACTATTACCAACAATATCACCAGTAATGGTATTGCATTGCAAAAGAGCTACTTTCACTTTTTTCTTCCTATATATAAGAGTATAAGGGGCCGCCCTTGGCTCCAAGAGTTTCTATGCGTTGTATCACTGCGGGGTCTTCTTCCAAAGCTGGAGCTTGAAAAGCTTTTAAACGCGCGTCTAAAATAAGCGGAGCTTGACAAGACCAGTGTTTACACTGTGTTTGTGCATGAACGCCGTAAATATCGGTAGCTGGATCAGAACGAGTAAAAACCGCCCACAAAAAATTATTCCAATGAGCAGCCACAAAATCACTGTCATCAACAACGACTACCAAGGGAAAACTATCTCTATTAGGCAAGGATTGCAAGGCACAAGCCAGCTCCTCCATACGAGAATCTTGTTGCCC
>CAZBDD010000310.1:0-2553 GCA_964490475.1 uncultured Desulfovibrionaceae bacterium | reverse complement strand
TGTTGTAATACCAAGTTATTGCGAGGAGCCTAGCGACGAAGCAATCCACGCATTTGTAATAGTGCAGAGGTCTCATATAAGGAAGCCGTAGCTAAATTAACAGTACAAAAAAACTTTCCAGAATTTTTTGCCATGGGGCAACAAAAAATGAAATAAGCACCAAAGGAGGCCTCATGGAAACAACAGGAGTAACTTTTAATTTAACACAAGAAGAAAAAAATATTTTGGGCGATATTGCTTGTCTTGCCATTGGGCAACAGCTGGCAGAGATGCCCCTTACTTTGCCAAATGTACGCCACGGCGTACTGACAGATGAATTAGGATGCTTTGTAACCCTAAATAAAAATGGGGTGTTGCGCGGTTGCATAGGTTCATTGATTGGTAAAGAGCCTTTATATGAAAATGTTGCTCGCATGGCTATAGCTGCAGCATTTAAAGATACACGCTTTCCCCCTGTAGCACCACAAGAATGGCCAACGCTAGAAATAGAAATTTCCGTATTAGGCCCCATGACCTTGTGCCCCAAAATAGAAGATATTGAAATTGGGCGCCATGGCTTATTATTGATTCTTGGAACGCACAGCGGTGTCTTTTTACCCAAGGTGCCTGTGGAACAGGGATGGGATCTTACAGCATATTTAGAAAACTTATGCCGAAAAGCGCAATTGCCTTCTCAGGCATGGCAAGACCCAAAAGCACAATTATATTGGTATGAAGCTTTGGTTTTTCCTGTACAACGCTAATTGTTTATAACAGCCTGTTGTAAAAGGCACTTTTTTGCTAACATTTAAAGTAAAAAAAGAGGTTCTCCATGTTTCCTATGCCTAAAGATTTGCCGCATCCGCCTATCTCTGCCAATACAGAAATTGTTTTAAAGAAGCGTTACTATCAGCATAATTTAGATACAGGTCACGTGGAAGATGCTCGAGAACTTTTTTGGCGCGTATCCAGCACCATAGCTCAAGAAGAAGAAAAATACAGCGCATCACCCTACACAAAAGAAGCACTGGCTAAAGAATTTTATAGCCTGATGACACAGTGGAAATTTTTACCCAATTCCCCTACCCTCATGAATGCCGGTACGGAACTTGGTCAGCTTTCTGCGTGCTTTGTCTTGCCGGTGGGTGATTCCATTGAAGAAATTTTTGATGCCGTTAAATATGCAGCTATGATTCATAAATCCGGCGGCGGCACAGGCTTTTCCTTTACGCGCATTCGACCTGCCCAAAGCCGTGTGGGCTCCACCGGTGGTGTAGCATCCGGCCCTCTTTCTTTTTTACGCATATTTAATACCGCCACAGAGCAAATCAAACAAGGTGGCACGCGACGCGGCGCCAATATGGGCATTTTGCGTGTTGACCATCCCGACATTTTAGAATTTATTAAGGCCAAAGAAGAAGAAGGAGAATTTAATAATTTCAACCTGTCTGTAGGGCTTACCGAAGAGTTTATGCAAGCTGTGGAAAATAATGATGCATATTCCCTTATTGCACCTCATAATGGAGAAGAACAAGGTCGCTTACAAGCCAAAGAAGTTTTTGACTTATTAGTTAAAAAAGCTTGGCAATCTGGAGATCCCGGTATTGTTTTCCTTGACCGTATTAATAGAGACAACCCCAATCCCGATCAAGGCACCATTGAATCTACTAATCCTTGCGGTGAACAGCCTTTACTGCCCTACGAAGCCTGCAATCTTGGCTCCATTAACCTTGCACAATTTGTGACCTGCATGGCCACCAAGGAACAAAGCGCCGATAAATGCATTGACTGGAAAGAGCTTGACCGTGTTGTCCAGCTTTCAGTGCGTTTTTTGGATAATGTCATCGATGCCTCTCGCTTTCCGCTAGAGCGCATTGCGCAAAAAGTACAGCAAAACCGCAAAATAGGCCTTGGCGTTATGGGTTTTGCTGATATGCTCTTTCAACTTGGCATTGCTTATGATTCTGAAGAAGGCACGCAAATAGGCGAAAAGGTCATGGAATTTATTAATAAACAAGGCCATGAAGCATCTGCGACACTAGCTGAAGAAAGAGGCGCTTTTCCCGCATATCCTACCTCTACTTTTGCCAAAGAGCACAAGGGACCTTACCGCAATGCCACAGTAACCACCATTGCGCCAACAGGGACTTTATCTATTATAGCAGGGTGCTCTTCCGGCGTGGAACCCCTCTTTGCCCTCTGCTTTACACGCAATATCCTTGATGGGGAAAAACTTGTAGAAGTAAACACCTACTTTGAAAGAGCTCTTAGTGCTGCCGGAGCGCACAGTCCTGAACTTATGGAAGCAGTAATCAGCAAAGGCTCCATTAGGCATATGGATTTTCTGCCACAGCATATGCGTCATGTTTTTGCTACAGCCATGGACATTAGCCCACAATGGCATTTAAAAATGCAAGCTGCCTTTCAGCGACATACCGATAATGCTGTATCAAAAACTGTAAACTTACCTCATAGCGCCAGCATTGACGATATAAGCCGTATCTATTGGATGGCGTATTCTGAAGGGTGCAAAGGCGTTACAGTGTATAGAGATGGTTGTAAATCTGTTCAAGT
>CAZBDD010000309.1:0-2582 GCA_964490475.1 uncultured Desulfovibrionaceae bacterium | reverse complement strand
TTTTGAAAGGCAAAGTTTTTTTGCCTAGGAGAAAAAACCAGAGTTTCTAGCTTTTTTTCATGAATATTGCCTAAAAAATATTCTTTGTTTACATAGTGGTCACAGCTGTAGACGGAGCCATCGTGCTCTAAGGCCACACCTTTGCCGCATAGTTGTCCAGTGGTGCATAATTGTGCTGGTAATTGCATGGTTTGAGCCACGGCAGTTTCAAACCAATTCACCAATATTTTTCCCACGTCGCGCGCGGCCCATTGGTCGAAAGTTGCACACAAAAAATTTCCCCAATCTTCAGGTAATACAGACCACTCTGTCACAAAATCAGCGACTTTGTGTGCATGGGGTAGGCTTGTTTTTTTCCAATGGTGGGGCGCAGTTGTGGTAAAAACTTTAGGCTCAACACAGGGGTTAAATTGCACGTAGGTAGAGCCTATATCTTGGGTTAAAAAATTATAGACTTCCAATGGCTTTAGGGCATTGTGTCTGTTAACTGTGGTTAGGGTGGTGAAGGGCACTTGGTATTTTTGTAATATTTCTAAGCCTTGCATAAGCTTAGCAAAAGAACCTAAGCCTTTTTTATCTAAACGATAACGATTGTGCTCCTCTTCTGGCCCATCTATAGAAAGCCCCACAAGGAAATTGTGCCTTTGTAAAAAGGCTCCCCATGCAGGCGTTAATAAAGTTCCATTGGTTTGCAAGGTATTAGCAATTATTTTGCCTTTATTATTATGTTTTTCTTGTAGTTGCAGAGCTTTCTCAAAAAAATCTACCCCTAGCAAGGTGGGTTCTCCCCCTTGCCAAGAAAAAACCACCTGTTCATGTTCATTGCTGGCAATATATTGTTCTATAAAACGCTCAAGCGTGCTATCGCTCATGATAGAAGTAGGCGCTATAGATGCGCTTGTGCTATTTTTGTGACCTAGAAGTTCCGTTTTATGTAAATAATAACAGTAGGTGCAGTCTAGATTGCACAATGCTCCCAAGGGCTTAATCATAACATGATAGCGATGCCTATTGTCTGGTCTGTCTAAAAAAATATTTTCGTATGTCATAATGGTGGTTCAAGGTAAAAAGCCCCGTATACGCTTTGTTATACGGGGCTTAGATGTAAAAGGTTACTTAGCCGAATTTTGACTGAGCTTTTCTACAGCTTGGTCAATGGAAAATGAAGCCGCTTTTTGTCTTGGGGGAAATTCCACATAGGTTTGTAAATGCCGTGTGGCGGCCTCTGTGCCTAGCAAAAAAATAAACTGATGGTCAATAAGCCAGTCATAGTAGGTATTTGATGTAATATCTGCTCTTTCATAAGGGTCAAGGCGTAAGTTGAATAATTTGGGCAAACGTAGCGTTACAAAAGGTTCAGCCCAAACGCCCATGGTACCGGGGAGGCGTTGCTCCATGAAGACAAATTTAAAATTACCTGCACGTAAGGCTAACAAGTCGCCGTCATCACTGAAATAAAGGAAGCCACGGCGAGGGTTCACTTTTTCTTTTTGGGTAAGATAGGGGAGAATGTTATGTCCATCTAGATGAATTTTATAGGTTTTATCCCCTATTTTACGACCTTTAAGTAATTCCTCTTTAATTTTTGTATCGCCGGCAGCGGCAACAAGGGTGGGGAACCAGTCCAAGGAGGAGACAATACTGTTATCCACAGTGTCGGCAGGAATATGCCCAGGCCAGCGGATTATAGCAGGCGCACGGAAGGCACCTTCCCAGTTGGTATTTTTTTCACCGCGGAAAGGCGTCATAGCTGCATCGGGCCAGGAATTCATATGAGGGCCATTGTCTGTGGTGTAAATAACAATGGTATTTTCATCTAACCCCATAGCTTTGAGCTTATTAAGTACATCGCCCACATTTTTATCGTGGTCCATCATGGTGTCTGTGTAGCGGCTCATAAAGCGACCACTTTGCCCAACGCTTTCTTCTTTTGTGTGGGTTCTAAAGTGCATATGGGTGAAGTTTAGCCACATGAAGAAAGGTTGGTCAGAATCTTTTTGCTTGCCAATGTATTCTATAGCGCGTGCCGTAATATCATCGTCAATGGTTTCCATGCGTTTTCTGGTTAATGGCCCTGTATCAATAATTTTTCCGTCGGCAAAAGAATGGATGACGCCGCGAGGGCCAAACATTTTTTTAAATCTTGGATCTTTTGGGTAATCAGGATGCTCGGGGTCTTCTTCGGCATTGAGGTGATATAAGTTGCCATAGAATTCATCAAAACCGTGATTTGTGGGGAGAAATTCATCGCGGTCGCCTAGGTGGTTTTTACCCAATTGAATGGTTTTATACCCCTGTGCTTTAAGTACCTCTGCAATGGTGACATCTTCAGGTTGTAGGCCCAATGGTGCACCAGGCATGCCCACCTTGCTTAAGCCAGTGCGAAAAGGCGTTTGACCGGTGATGAAGGCAGAGCGTCCGGCTGTGGAGCTTTGTTCTGCATAATAATCAGTAAACAGCGTTCCTTCCTTGGCAAGCTTGTCAATGTTGGGGGTTTTATAACCCATGAGGCCTTGTGAGTAGGCAGAAATATTGGTAATGCCAATATCATCGCCAAAAATCACTAGAATATTGGGTTTCTT
>CAZBDD010000308.1:0-2586 GCA_964490475.1 uncultured Desulfovibrionaceae bacterium | reverse complement strand
CGGCACGGCCACCGTTCGGGTGCAAGCCCTTTCAGAAGGGGACAAAAAGTTTTCACTATCCGACGAAGAGGATGCAGGAAGCTCCACTAAAGGCAAAAAGAAAACGCTTTTTTAACAAAACGAGACCTCTGCACAATTATTTTCATATATAACCTTGTTTATAAAATTTGAAAATTTGTTCTAAATGTGTAATAACGTGTGCAGAGGTCTCAAAACATGTAAAAAAACTATCTTTGCGCAGCTAATCCATAAATTCCCCATGCACCACCCGTACATAGTCTTCGCCTTGCATGCCTTTGCAAATACCCATAATACGAATTTCCTCTCCCATTTGTAATGCTTCCAATCGCGGTAAAAGCTTAGAACTAAATTCTATACGCACGCCGCTAAGCCCATAATTATCTAAGTTCATAACAATTTCTGGCACTCCTAGCATAGTTTTTCCCACTCTGTGCACCCTACCCTTAAGACCAATTAACAGCTCGCTGTACAGTTCTTCGGCCTCAAAAACATGCTCTGTATGCAAATGATAGAGTGATGCTACCGTAAAAAATCTTTGCTTGGCATAGGCATTGCGACAGGCCTTTTGTGCAGACATTTTTTGCCCAGCTTTGCGTAAACAGGCATCGTATTTTTCTCGTAAAGCAATATGTTTTGCTACAATATTTTCTATTTCTATTTTATGAGCCATGGCAGGAAAGGAAAAAAACAAGCAGCACAATATACAAAAAACAGTATTAAAAAAGCATCTCTTCATAGTATAAACCACCTTGCTACAATATATTTATGAAAACACTAATTAAATGCCCTTTTACCCTCAAGCTACGTCAAACTCATCTTACTAAGACTGTATGTATGTCTATATACTATGCACCCTTAGAAAAATTCGTTTTCGCTTGTTAGCAAACAAAAAATCCATTAAATCAGCGTCTCCCTATATTTTATTTACATATAATAAAATGTATTTTTTACAAGCCCCCCTTATGAGTATATATTATCTTTACAAGAAAGTTTAAACCAGATATTTCATGCAAAAAGAAAAATTCCAGATTTCCCTGTAAAACATCTTGCACACAAAAGCATTACAACAATAAAGGAATAGTTATGGCGCTCAAAGAATTCCGCATTCCTCTACAGCAAAATAAGCCCCCCATTGACACATCACTTTTTGATTTTTTCAAAATGGGTCCAGGGCCTTCTTCTTCGCATACCATGGGTCCTATGAAGGCCGCTAAACATTTTGAAGGTTTATGTCAGAAGCTTCCTGCCCATATCCTAAAAGATGCTCAAAGCATACATACAGAGCTCCTAGGGTCACTCAGTGCCACTGGCGATGGCCACGGCACTAAGCCAGCCATCATTGCCGGACTTTTAGGGCATGAGCCGGCTTCTTGTCCGGCAAATTTATTGGGACAAGTAGTTCCAGAAAAACGCTTCACCATTTTTCTGGGAGAAGGTGGAAAAATACAAGTACATACAGGCTTGCAATTTATTCACCACGGCCCTCTCAACCACGACAAACCTTTCAGTAATACCTTAATCTTTTCTTTGCAAGACGCCAATGGCACTATTTTACTGAGTCAAGAGTATTATTCTGTAGGTGGGGGCTTTATTCAATGGAAAGATTGGCAACCGGAAGAAATGGGAAAACCTTGTTTTCCTTATAATTCCATGGGACAGTTGCGCGAGCACATACAAGAAACGGGTCTCAACATTCACGAAATAATTTTGCAAAATGAAAGTGCTATCACAGGCATGTCACGCCCATATATTCTTGAAAAGCTAGAAACTATCTTAGAAGTCATGATTTCCAGCGTGGTGCGTGGCCTCAATGAAGATGGCCTTTTGCCCGGAACCTTAGGCGTATACAGAAAAGCTGGCATTATTTATGAAAAAGCCCAATCTATGCCCCATGCCCACGATAAATTTATGGGATGTATTAATGCTTATGCCTTTGCTGCCGCAGAAGAAAATGCCAGTGGCGGTGTTATTGTGACATCACCCACTTGTGGATCTGCCGGCGTTATGCCTGCCCTGCTCTACACTATGCGACATGATTTGAATATTGGTGAACGCGCCTTGCGCGAAGGCATACTTGCTTCTGCTGCGGTAGGATATTTGGCCAAGCACAATGCTGGCATTGCTGGTGCTGAAATGGGCTGCCAAGGGGAAATTGGTGTGGCTTCGTCCATGAGTGCTGCCATGCTCAGCCATGCCAAGGGAAACCCTGTATACATGGTAGAAAATGCAGCAGAAATTGCTTTAGAGCATCATCTGGGGCTTACCTGCGATCCCGTGGGTGGCTATGTGCAAATACCTTGCATAGAGCGTAATGGTATGGGTGCTATAAAAGCCTACAATGCTTCTCTTTTAGCCTCTTGTCAACAAGGTGTACACCATATGGTCACGCTGGATGCTTGTATTCAAGCCATGTATGAAACAGGTCGCGATATGCACGAAAAATTTAAAGAAACCAGCTTAGGCGGTTTAGCTGTATGCATGGTAGAGTGCTAATAGAAAGAGTAGTTTAGTATTTTCTTGAGGGGGAAGGGGAACTTTTGCCAAAGCCCAAAAGATTCCCCTTCC
>CAZBDD010000307.1:0-2591 GCA_964490475.1 uncultured Desulfovibrionaceae bacterium | reverse complement strand
CCCACGGCCAAAGCCGCACCTTCTCCGCCACCGGCGGCAACTCCGGCAATGGCTAAAAGAATAGAAGCGATGGAAAGAAATTTACCACGATTAATACGGTTGGCCACATGTCTTTGAGTGACATGCGCCATTTCATGGGCAATAATGCCAGCCAGCTCTGCCTCATCATTAAGTTGCATAATAAGCCCACTAAAGACAAAGATGTGCCCACCGGGAACAGCAAAAGCATTTAAGGCATTGTGTGAGATGACACCGGAAGTAAATTGAAATGGTTGCGGGGGAATGACCTTGGCAATTCTATGCACTATGCTTGCAACGTAAGAGGCAATTTCAGGGTCTTCAATAATTGGCAATTGAGAACGCACTAAAACTTCAAATTTACGGCCCATTTCCTTTTCGTCTTTAATGCTAAAATCGCCTAAAAAGGCATGCACTGGTACCACAAATACTTGGGTCATGAATATAAAACATAGCATTAACATGGCTACATATTTTTGTACACGTAGCATAGGCACCTCATGACGAATGATGGTTTAACAGACTGTTAAAAAAATCTAGTCCATAAAAGTAATTTTTTGCTTTGCTTGCGTATATTAAAATATGCTTTTTTTCGCAAATAACTTTATTTTTTGAAGATTATATTCTTTAACAGTCTGCGGTAAAATGACAAAACAAGTTTTATATTCGAAAAATCAATGACAGAAATAATCCATGCAAAATGTTTTTTCAGCAGGTTAGGATATTTATATTATAAAACATCCCATTGCACGCCTTGCGGTGTATCTTTGAGAGCTATACCCATATTTGCTAAAGTATCGCGCAAGGCATCGGATTGAGCAAAGTCTTTATTTTTGCGAGCTTCTTGTCTCTCTTCAATATATTTTTCCACCTGAGCTACATCAATGTTTTGTCTTTTGGCTTGCATGGCGCGTAAATTAAGCAAAAACTCTTGTGGCGACGATGTGAACAGACCTAACACATGTCCCCATATGCCGAGATGTTTTTGCGCGGCAATGAGGAAATCCCGTAAACCTTCGCCAGCCTTGATAGATTTATCTTCCATGGCTCGATTGGCTAGGCGCACTATACCAAAAAGATGCCCCAAGGCCGCTGCTGTATTGCAATCATCAAGCATGGCAGCATCTAAAGCTTTTTCTAAGTTTTCCAACTCTTCTGTATATTCAGCGGGTAGGGGCGTTTTTTTCCAATTTTCTCTTTGTAAAGCTACTTCCATATCATGTAAACATTGATAAACTCGCTTTTGCCCTCTTTCTGCTTCTTCCATGCTGGTATCAGTGAAATCAATGGGGCTACGATAATGCTTTCCTAGAAGGAAGAAACGTAAGGTTTCCGGTAAAAATTGTTCCAAAATATCGCGAATGGTTTTAAAATTTCCTAAAGACTTTGACATTTTTTCTGCATTAATTTGCACAAAACCATTGTGAACCCAATACTTTGCCAATTCCTTATGCGTACAAGCTTCTGTTTGGGCAATTTCATTTTCATGGTGTGGAAAAATAAGGTCTTGTCCGCCGCCGTGAATATCAAGGGGAAGATATTTTTCGCTCATGGCAGAGCATTCAATGTGCCAACCGGGACGTCCCTGCCCCCAAGGGCTTTCCCAAAAGGGTTCGCCGGGTTTGGCGCCTTTCCAGAGAGCAAAATCTAAAGGGTCTTCTTTTTCTTCACCGGGGGTTACACGAGCTCCGGCTTGTAAATCGTCAAGGCTTCGTCCGGAAAGCTTGCCATAGGGCGCATAAGCGCGCACGCGAAAATATACATCACCGGAAGGAGTAGCATAGGCCTTGCCTTCTTCAATAAGGCGTAAGCACATGGTATGCATTTCAGAAATATAATCTGTGGCGCAAGGTTCTTCGTCGGCACGCAAAACGCCGAGTTTGTCCATATCTTCATGAAAAGCGTGTATGTAGGTTTTTGCTACTTCGCGCCAGTCGCGACCTTCTTTTTGAGCACGATTAATGATTTTATCGTCCACATCGGTAAAGTTGCGCACAAAGCGTACATCTAAGCCTCTGTGCCGAAAATGGCGTACAAGTACATCAAAAACGAGAGCTGAGCGAGCATGGCCTATATGACAATAATCATAAGCTGTTATGCCACAAACATACATATTGATTTTGCCGGGGGTTACAGGGGTGAGTGTTTCTTTTTTTCCACTTAACGTATTGTAAATAAACATTTTTTCTCCGAATTCGTGTCAATAGTACTATTGGCACATAAATGCATAATCTTTTATTTATTGTGTACGTGCCATTTTTTTACGAGAGGCACAGCTAAAAGGCGTTATTTTTTATCAAACATATCGATACGACGTTGATGGCGTCCACCTTCGAAGGGGGTAGCTAAGAAAATATCCACCATGGTGAGAGCAAGCCCCGGCCCCGTGACTCTTTCCCCAAGGCAGAGTACATTGGCATCATTGTGTTCTCGTGTGGCTCTGGCCTGAAATTCATTGGCGCAAAGAGCAGCTCGAATATGTGTATAGCGATTGGCCATAATGGACATACCCACGCCAGTGCCACATATAAGAATACCCTTTTCTTGCCCATTGTCTAGAGCTTGGCATAATT
>CAZBDD010000306.1:0-2592 GCA_964490475.1 uncultured Desulfovibrionaceae bacterium | reverse complement strand
GCGGCGCTCTACCAGCTGAGCTAACTGCCCGCAAGAGAAGTTCTATAAGAAGTGGCCTTCGCTGTCAACAAAAAAATTATTTTTTTTTATTTTTTTATAAGACACACAAGGTCAATTCTATATTTGTCTTATTTAATAGTATTTTTCAAAATACCAATATGTTCAATTTCAAGCTCCATACTATCCCCAGATACAAGTGTTTTAGGTGGGTCAAAGCTCATACCCACACCAGCAGGCGTTCCTGTAGCAATAATATCTCCAGCCATAAGCGTAGTGCCTTGCGACAAAATATGAATAAGCTTTGCCACGGAGAAAATCATATGTCCTGTGTGAGAGCTTTGACGCACTTCCCCATTAATACGGCTTTGCAAGTGCAAATTTTGTGGATCCGCTAAAGATTGACGACAAACAATACAAGGGCCAAAAGGGGCTGAACCGTCTAGAGCCTTGCCTATATACCATTGACTTGTGCGCCTTTGTAGATCTCTGGCAGACAGGTCGTTAATGATGGAATAGCCAAAAACATGCTCAAGAGCATTTTCTTGTGGAATATTTTTACCTTGCTTACCAATGATAACGGCAAGCTCCACCTCATAATCATAGCTACCTGTTACATCCGCATGACCATCAAGAGCCGTATCCGGATGGGCAATAGCTGTGCAGGGCTTAGTGAAGATAAAGGGAAATTCGGGAAGTTTTTGCTCCACGCTCAAAGGGCGTACCAATTCGTGCAAATGCTCCACATAATTTATGCCTGTGCATAATATATTACGCGGCGGATTGGTGTAAGGAGCACGTAAGGCACAATTTTCAAAGGGAATGCAGTGAGTCTTTGTGCCTTCATATTGTTGAATTAACTTTTCCAATTGCGGAAAAAGTTTATCACCTTCTTCCACGGCTAAGCGCAAAGTGTCAGGCAAATTGCCATCGGCACTACACACATCAAAAATAGTCTTTTCTGCCTCATTCCAAATACCCCAGCGCAAAATTTCTGGGGCAACCTTTTGTACAAAACTTACAAGTCGCATAATATTCTCAGTGTTAATAGTTAAAGACTTTGAATAGTAGAGCTTTCACCGCGAATAATACGCATAAGAGTACGCACATTACGCAAACCCACAACACGCCATTGACCATTTTCTTGACGTAGCCATGCCTCCACTGGATAGGAATTACCATTACCATGGTCTTTAATCATAAAGGGCACATAAACAGCACCACTTTCTTCCACTCCCTTTCCTATGTGGGTAATCTCTTTTCGCCCCATAGAAGCATAAGAAAAAATCGTTGAAAGCATGCCGCTTGATTTATTTTCTTGCGTATGTTTGCCGGCAAAGGCTCCGGAGCGAATACCAAAACGCACAAATTCTGCCCCTTCATTGGCTAAGACTTTGCGTATATTGGTTTTAGCTGCCTCACTCATATTTAGAGTGGAAAGCATAAGCGCTAAGGCCGGAGGTAAAGTTTTCTGATCACTTTTTTGCGCATCTTCCAAAAAAACATCAATGCATTGCCCCACAAGACTTTCCATATTTACAGCTTTATCAAAAGCCACTTGGTCGGCGTTATCTATAGATGTTTTTACATCAGCAATGGTAGCCTCGGGGCTTGTCCCCGCCATGGACAAAGAGACAGAGCTAAAGAGCATAAAGACTAAAAGAAATATTAAACGCATGGTTCCTCCACATGTTAAATCGTATATATTTTTTTAACGATCTAAAAAAATGTAGGGCAAAGTGCCTTTAAGTGCAAGCGGTAAACCACAGCTAGCTAAAATAACCTCTGAGCATATTTGCGCCACACGTTGATTTATAAGCCCAAGCCCATCACAAAACGCTCTACTTTGCGCTTGCATAGGCAAAATGCCCTGCCCCACCTCAGAGCTCACCATAATAAGCGGTAATGAAAAGTTTTGTACTTGATAAATAAAATTTTCTATGGCCTTTTCCACCACATCCCATGTCTTAGCGTCATTAAGTGCCTGTTGCTCTGCCTCATAGAAAAGATGCGCAAGCCAAAGCCCTAAGCAATCAATAAGCACCACATCAATATTTTTTACTGGAAAATCTGCAAGATGCAAGCGTGGAGACTCATAAGTATGCCAGCCCGAACCACGCATTGCTTGATGTGCAGCAATACGCGCTTGCAATGCAGGGTCTGTACCTGCCAAACGAGATGAAGCTGTAGCCACATAAAGACGCTGCTGCCCTATACTTTCAGCGTAGCGCTGGCTCAATGCGCTTTTTCCACTACGAATGCCTCCCACCACTAAGGTCGTTGCCATATATATTCCTTATGAACTCATACGGGTTTTATTTTACCACAAAAAAAGGGGGAAGCATGCTTCCCCCTTCTATTATCGACTATAAAAAATTAGTAATTGATAACCTTAAAGTCATCACGACGATTTTGTGCCCAAACAGATTCGCCAGTGCCGCCCACTAAGGGATTTTCTTTGCCGTAGCTGAGCAATTCCATCTGAGCAGCATTCACACCCATAAGCACAAGGTATTCAAAAGCAGCACGAGCACGGCGCTCACCTAAAGCAAGGTTATACTCTTGTGTACCACGTTCGTCACAATTGCCTTCAAT
>CAZBDD010000305.1:0-2602 GCA_964490475.1 uncultured Desulfovibrionaceae bacterium | reverse complement strand
GATGTGCATTATACGCTTTTTTTGGCAATACAGGGTTTAATTAAGGCCGGCCAAGAACATTTTATACCAGCCCAGACCACCATTGAGCATCATGTCAGACTTTTTATCACACGCTTTCAAGGCGTAGAAACATTGAACTTTTCTGATGAAAGCCCTTTTGCAGATGCAGCCTGTCAAGCGTGGCTTCGATCTTTGCAAAACAATGAAGGAACGGCAGCGCCCACAAACAGCCCGCAACAAGCTTTAGACGATATTTTAGCTAAAGCAACTCAATTGCGCATAGAGAAACAGCTTTCCAAGGCTTTGGCTCTTCTTAATGGAGCCATGCACCAAGCAAGCCCCCCCATGCATGTGCGTTTACAAATTGCACAAGTACAATTACTCACTCAAGAACAACATTTTGAAATGGCAGTGGCACTAGCCGACAACATAGTGCAAACATTAGATACGCATGCCTTGGATAAATGGGATACAATTTTAAGCGAAGAGGCTTTACGCACTGTCTATGTCGCGTATAAAGGACACGCAAACTCCGGCTCAAAAAGCGCACTAATAGCCCAGCGTTTAGCCATACTAAACCCTGCTGCTGCATTAGAATTATTATAATTTGTATTGACTAGAGATAGTAATCACTATAGCATTGATTCGTCTAACCTTCAACCTTGCCAATTGTGGCAGATAACATCAATGAGGTAAACAATGTCAAAAGATGGTTCCGTAGCGCCAAAAGAGCGCGTAAATATTGTTTATAAACCAGCCACAGGGGACGTACAAGAAGATGTAGAGCTTCCGCTCAAGCTTATGGTTCTTGGAGATTTTACAGCTAAGGAAGACGAGCGCATTATAGAAGATCGTACACCTGTTTCTGTTGATAAAGATAACTTCAATGATGTCATGAAGGGGCAGGGCTTAAATATAACCTTGGCCGTTCCTAATAAGCTTTCCGGAGAAGATGACCCTGATAATGCCCTCAGTGTTAATCTTAGCTTTGAAAATATGCGTGATTTTGAGCCGGATGCCATTGTTAGTCAAATACCCGAACTAGCACAACTTATAAAATTGCGTGAAGCCCTTAAAGCTTTAAAAGGCCCTCTTTCTAACGTGCCGGATTTTCGTAAAAAAGTTCAAGAACTTGTTTCTGACCCAGGAGCACGCGAAGCTATTTTACAAGAGCTTGGCCTAGACAAAGATGAAGAAGCAAAATAGTTACTCTTTTTTTCTATATATAATAAACCATTCACTTTAGTTGCTACGAGGGAATAATGTCACAAGAGCAAACGCAAAAAGACGTCGAAGTTGGCACCGATGAAAGCCTTAGCTTGCTTGACCAGGTTTTAGAAGCATCCAAGCTTAAACAAGGGGATGACGGGTACAGCGTTACTAAATCTGGCTTGCAAGAATTTTTAAAGCAATTGGTAGGCAATAGCGGTGAAGTAAAGGTTTCCGCTAGTTTAGTGGATAAAATGTTGGCAGACTTAGATACAAAACTTTCTGCACAAGTCAATGCCATTATGCATCATGAGCAATTTCAAAAAATTGAAAGTGCTTGGCGCGGCTTAAAGTTTTTAGTAGACAGAACAGACTTTCGCCAAAATATTCGTATTGAATTTTTAAATGCCTCTAAAGAAGACCTCTTGGCAGATTTTGAAGATTCACCAGAAGTTGTGCGTTCTGGTCTGTACAAGCACATCTATACTGCAGAATATGGACAATTTGGTGGCAAGCCCGTAGGCGCTATGATTGCTAATTATGAGCTTGGCCCCGGTACTCAAGATGTGCAGCTTATGCAATATGTGTCAAAAGTTTCTGCCATGAGCCACTCCCCATTTTTAGCCGCCGCCGATAAGTCTTTCTTTGGCATTGATTCATGGGAAGAATTGCCAAATCTTAAAGATTTAAATTCTATTTTCGAAATGCCCCAATACACCAAATGGCGTGGGTTTAGAGAAACAGAAGACGCACGCTATATGGGGCTCACCCTACCGCGTTTTTTACTGCGCACCCCTTATGGACCCGATACTATACCCACAAAAAACTTTGTGTTTAAAGAAGAAGCGGAAAACAATGATGATTTTTGTTGGGGAAATTCCGTATTTGCCATGGCTTCACGCTTTACTGACAGCTTTGCAAAGTATCGTTGGTGCACCAATATCATCGGCCCTCAAGGTGGCGGAACAGTAGATAATTTACCCATTTATAATTTTGAGTCCATGGGCGAAATTCAAACCAAGATTCCCACTGAGGTTCTTATTTCAGAAAGAAGAGAATACGAACTTGCCGAAGAAGGTTTTATTGCATTAACCATGCGCAAAGGTGCTGACAATGCAGCCTTTTTCTCTGCCAGTTCATGCCAAAAACCCAAAGTATTCCCCAATACCCCAGAAGGCAAAGAAGCTTCACTCAATTATAAGCTTTCCACACAGCTGCCATATATGATGATTATGAATCGCCTTGCGCACTATATTAAGGTTATTCAAAGAGAAAACATTGGCACATGGAAAGAAAAACAAGATCTTGAACGCGAATTAAATAAGTGGGTTAGCCAATATGTCACAGAAATGGATTCTCCTGACCCTGTGACAAGAAGCAAACGCCCCTTACG